>CALUFR010000013.1 GCA_944319875.1 uncultured Bacteroides sp. | reverse complement strand
TCGTTTATCCATTTGTATAGATTTTATTATCGCCCCCGTTACACCAGGACTCGGGTACTCAAATCTACACAAAAAAATCTATAACAATAGGTGAGATAAGTGGTCAATATTATTTTGGCCAAAAGGGTCAATCATATTGTAGCCAAAGGGGACAATCCTGCGTGGCCAAAAGGGTCAAAGTCGCGTGGCTTTTCCAATCTTTGTCGTTCGGGCTATTTTGATTTTGCCGTTTAGGCTATTTTTTGTTGTTTAGGCTATTTTGCCCCTTGGCAAAATCATCTTATTCCGTTTCTGTTTTTCTCCATTTGACAGGGGTACAGCCTGCATTTTCCTTGAACAGGCGGATAAAATGGCTTGGGGACTGGAAACCGGATTTTTCCGCAACGTCGGCAACCGTCCATGCTTGATATTGCACAAGCAAACGCTTTGCATATTCGATGCGCAGCCCGATAATCCAATCGCGGAATGACATGCTGTAAGTGCTTCTGATGTATTCTGACAGGTAGGTGCGGTTGGTGTGAAGTATGTCCGAAAGTTCCTTGATGGTAAGGCCGGGGCGGACATACCCGTCCTTGCCAATCCATTCCTTGATTTTCTCCGCTATTTCGGCATGGTAAGAAGGTGACTCCCGTTCCTGTACCCGCATCTCTTCCGGCTTTGCGTCAAACAGGATTTCTCCCTCGGAGGTTATCTCGCTTTCCATGGCACGCTCCACCTGTTCGTAGAACAGCAGGTAGTTCTGATAGCAACAGTAGAGATAAATGTAAAAGGGCACGGACGAAAGAATCCAGACGAACACCCACTCATCGGGCAGGAAGGTAAGCAGTCCGCAGCTGATGCCGAAGATGACCGCCCACCAGGTAAAGACGGACATCCACCGGATATACGACCCGATGTCGTCCGAATGTGTGTCATTGAAAAGGCGTACCGCCTTGTAATAGGTCAGCAACAGCCTGCGGACGAGGAAGAGCCCGTAGCCTATCAGCCATGCCGCCATGACAGCCAGTCCGACTTTCTGCATCATTCCGTCCGGCAACAGGAGCAATATCACTCCGGAGAGGACGGAGAACAGCACCCATAGGCCGAGGTGGGTGCGCAACCGCCGCCGCGTGATGTAGAAGCGGTCGAGCAGCGTGGTGAGTGCCGAACTGAACAGCCAGTAGCACAGGAAATAGGTGGACAGGTTCATCAGTATGGCGGCATTGACATCCGCAAACCGGATACCGAAAAAGAAATGTACCGAATAGTTGGCGGCGAGCAGCAGCAACGCGGTTCCCATAATCCGTCGGGAACGCAGGTAATTCTCGAAGATGGCTTTCTCCGGCGTTTGGGCAAAGAGAAAGTAGAAGCCGAAGAACAGCATCAACGGCAAGGCGACGCAAAGCGAATAACTGTATATAGACGGTTCCATTTTTTACCTCCATTTAAATCAAAACCAAGTACAAAATTACGAAAATGAGTCTTGATTGCAAGTACCATAGTCGTCAGGAATTAAAAAGGTCATCCATCGTCACCTCGCTGTGGACAATGCTGTGGCGTTTGCCTTCACCCAAACCAAAAGTTGTTACAAAAGTATGCACGAGCGGTTTCTTGTTTTTTGTCTTTGTGTCAAAAAGCCACATACGGTCGCGAAGTTTTTTCTCATAATCGGCGGTAATATTGTATGCCTTTTGAGAGAATTTCATTTCGCAAAGATGGATCATCCGGTCAGCGCGTTCGATAATCATGTCTATCTGCGCCCCTGGTGTCCCGTTCTCCTTATCCGGGGCGCAACGCCATGTTGAAACAGATGTAGCCATTCCTGATATGCCCAATGCTTTTTTTATCTGGCGATGATGTTTTATGCATACCAACTCAAAACATAAACCTTGCCATGACCGTATTCCGGAATCGTTAAGATGATGGCTCCACCATTGTTCGTCCGCATATTATGACAAACTCCGAGTGGTTTGATTTCAGGCAGTCGGCCAATTGCTCACATTCCTTTTGGCTGGCTATTAAAACTGGTTTCATGCTGCATAATGGATTTATGTGCAAAGGTACTTCAAATTTTCATCAGTACAATAAAATGAGCCGAAAATTGACCTGTGGAGATGAAGTCTGCCTGATTTAGGTCTATTTTCGGCTTAGAATACATTAGGAGCATTATCCATTGTTTTTTCTTCCGGCTTCTTCCGCTACCTATCAGCGAAAGGACGGGCCGGATGATGCCAAGCGTTCCCGCAACGAATCGGGGAGGGCGGGCATGGCTCCCTGCTGCGTGCAGACAAAGGCTGAAGTGTCTACGGCCAGCCGATGGGCCTCGCTCACGGTCTTCCCTTTGAGGATGGCGGAGGCAAAGGCGGCGGTGAAGGAGTCACCCGCGCCTACGGTGTCGGCCACTTGCACGCGGGGAGTCTCTAAGAATGACACGCCGCCGGGCGTGAACACATAGCTTCCGTTGACTCCGCACGTCAGGATCAGCATCCGCAGGTTGTACTTGTTCAGCAGCATCCGGCATGCGTCTTGCGGGTCGGTGTCGGGGTAGCCGAACAGACGGCTGACGGTAATCAGTTCCTCATCGTTTATCTTCAGAACGTTGCACCGGCGCATGGAGTCGCACAGGATTTCCTTGGTATAGAAGCGCTGGCGCAGGTTGATGTCGAATATCTTCAGGGTCTCCAGCGTGTCGGGCATGGCCTCGAGGAAGCGGGCGATGGTCTGTCGGGACACCTCGCTGCGTTGCGCCAGCGAGCCGAAGCATACGACGCGCGTCTGCCGGGCCAATTCCTCTAAGGTGGTGGTATAGGGGATGTTGTCCCACGCCACGCCTTCCTTGATGTCATAGCAGGGCACGCCCGCATCGTCCAGCGTCACCTGCACGGTGCCCGTGGGGTAGGGCACTGTCTCTATTACTCCGTCCAGCTTCTTCTCCCGGAAGCTTTCCAGAATTTCCTTGCCCAAGTTGTCGTCGCCCACGGCACTGACCACCCGGCTTTCCAATCCGAATTGCGATGCATGGTATGCAAAGTTGGCGGGCGCTCCGCCCAGTTTCTTTCCTTCGGGCAGCACATCCCACAGCGCTTCGCCCATTCCCACTACGTAGTTGTTCATGGCGTTTGTTTTTTAATTCTTGTGGTATAATAGATGAGGTATAAGACACCGATCAGCATGACGGTCACAGCGCCGCTCTGCCCCATGGCGTCGCCGGCAAAGCCCATCAGCAAGGGGAAGACCGTGCCGCCGAACAGACCCATGATCATCAGGCCGGAGACTTCGTTCTTCTTCTCGGGCACCGCCAGCAGGGCTTGCGAGAAGATGATGGAGAACACGTTGCTGTTGCCGAAACCTATCAGTGCAATGCACGTATATATAATGTAGTGTACGTCCGAGGCAAGCAGTCCTATCATGGCCACCAGCATGCAGGCCACGCTGAGGGCGAAGAAATTCCGGGCGCTGACTCTTTGCAGGATGAAGGCGCCGCTGAAGCAACCGATGGTGCGGAAGATGAAGTAGAGGCTGGTGGCCCAGGAGGCTTCATCCAGGGTGTAGCCCAGCTTCTCCATCAGCAGCTTGGGGGCGGTGGTGTTGGTGCCCACGTCAATGCCAACATGGCACATGATGCCGAGGAAGCAGAGCAGGATGAACGGCTTGCCCAGCAAGCGGAAGCACCCGGCAAAGCCCGAAGCACGGTCGGGCTGCTCTTCCTCGATGGGCGTGGCGCCCAGCCACAGAATGGCCAGCACGGCTATCACCATGTAGACGGGAAACAGCACGCGCCACTCCAATCCGAAGGTCGGGATGGCCTGCGTGGCGCCCCACATGGCGATGTAGGGAGCCAGGAAGGAGGCGATGGCTTTCACGAACTGGCCGAAGGTCAGCGAGCTGGCCAGCTTGTCACCGCTGATGATGTTGGACAGGAGCGGGTTCAGCGAAGTCTGCATCAGCGCATTGCCGATGCCCAGCAGGGAGAAGGAGCAGAGCATCAGCCCGTAGCTGTCGCCGAAGACGGGAAGCAGCAGGGACAACGCCGTCACGACGAGGCTCAAGAGCACGGTCCGCTTCCGGCCGATGCGGTTCATCAGCACGCCCGTAGGCACGCTGAAGATGAGGAACCAGAAGAACACGAGCGAGGGGAAGATGTTGGCCTCGGAGTCGCTCAGTCCTAAGTCGGCCTTCACATAGTTGGAGGCAATACCTACCAGGTCCACGAAGCCCATCGCGAAGAAACAGAGCATCACGGGGATGAGCTTGCCGTATTTTAGGTTTGTATGGTCAGTCATGGCGGTATCTGTCATTTCAGTTTGTACACGTTCAGGTTCTTGACTTCATAGTTGCCGCCCACGGTCTCGAATGTCAGCGTGTTGTAGGGTTCGGAGGGGTAGACAAGGTTGGTCATCACGTACTCGCCGCCGTCACCGAAGACCTCGATGCTGGAGCGGTCCACGAAGATGCGCAGTTGGATGTTGTCCGTATTGTGTACGGGGGCGGCGGTCAGTGCGGGGAAGTCGCGGCTGAAGTCGGTCAGGCCGCTTTCGCTACGCTCCATGACGAACTTCTTGCGCTGCACGTCGTAGTACATGAGTACCTTCTCGCCCTTGTCGTTGCTCAGGGTGAAGGCGATGCGGGACGCTCCGTGGTTTCGGATGTTCATCGTCAGCTCGTAGGCACCCTTGTTGTCATCCAGCAACGGGGTGATGCTGTGGCTCTTCTTCACGGTGAAGGTCGGGAAGGCTTTCTTTGCGCCGCGCGCCTTCTCCATTTCCTTGGCGGGAGCAGACTTCAGGAAGAGGTCACCGTTCTTCCGATAGAGCGTCAGGTCGCGGGCGATGGTGTTTGCGCCGCGGTATTGGCGGGTGGGCAGCGAGGGCTGGTATTGTATGTTGCTCATCCATCCCATGGCTATGACACGTCCGTCCGGTGCGTTGCTGAAGGTGACGGTGGCATAGTTGTCCTTGCCCCAATCCATCCACTTGGTCTCGGTCGGAGCTTCGTTGGTGAATGTCTTGCCGTCGAACGAGCCGATGAAATATTGTGCGGCGCTTCCGCCGAAAGGTCCGCCGGGGTTGACGTTGCAGATGAACACCCAGCGCTTCTCTTTGGTGCCTTCAATGGGAAGCTCTACCAGGTCGGGGCATTCCCACACGCCGCTATGCGATCCCTGCTTGGCGCCGAAGCTGCTCTCATGCTTCCATTCCTTCAGGTTGGTGGAGGAGAAAAGCTGCGCCTCATGCCCGGCGGAGAGTATCATCACCCAGTGCTTGCCGGGAGCATACCAGAAGACTTTCGGGTCGCGGAAGTCCCGGCGGCTGTCGGAAGTCAGCACGGGGTTGCCTTCATACTTGGTGAACGTCTGTCCGTTGTCTAAACTGTAGGCGATGCTTTGCGACTGGCTGCTGCCCCAGGACGAGGGCTTGTCTGAGGTATAGATGGCTACGATGGCTCCCTTGCCGAATCCGGCCGTATTCTCATGGTCTATGACGGCCGAGCCGCTGAATATCGTGCCCCAGGCGTCGGGCCGGATGGGGATGCCTTGGAACTCCCAGTTCACCAGGTCCGTGCTGACGGAGTGTCCCCAGCTCATGTTGCCCCACAAAGAACCGTAGGGATTGTGCTGGAAGTAGAGGTGATAGACACCGTCCTTGTAGAACATGCCGTTGGGGTCGTTCATCCAGCCGAAGAGCGGGGTGTGGTGGTAGAGCGGGCGGAACTTCTCGCGGTTGGTCAGGTCGAATGTGTCGGACAGCTTCAGGTGCTTCCAGCAGAAGGCCTGTGCGGGCAGGCCCATGACATTGATGGATACGTCGTCGCCCTCGTAGGCCGAGAGTTCCAGCGGCACGTAATAGTCTACCCGCTCGCGGGCAAGGCGGACGTTGAAGGCCACGCCTACGGGCATGTTGTCCTTGACGATGGTCACTTGCGCTTCGGGCGCGCTGTCTTGCACGGGCAGCAGGAGGTATTTCCGGGCTTCGCTGATGGTGACGATGTTTTGTTCACTGGTCAGGTGGCGTACCCGGATGTCTGATTCGGCCGAGGCCGTTGTGGCGATGCCGAGGCATAAAGCCATGCAGGCGGCCTTGGCGATGCGGAAGAGTTGATAGGAATGTGTCATAGTTGTTGTCGTTATATGTCTTGCAAATTTATATTATAATTGAATAAGTTGTAGGAATTACCTCGGTATTTTCACCGTAGGGAAGCGAAATCTTCTTCTCCGGCAGGCGGTGCAGAGGGGCAGTGTGACGCTTTCACACCTCTTCACTGTTTTAGTGTGACGCCCTCACAGTAACGATGTGACACCTTCACAGTAACGATGTGAAAGAATGAAGAGGGTAGGGAGCGGTAAACAAAGAGAGGAGGCATGTTGACATGCCCCCTCTCTTTATCCTATCTGTCGTGCTAAACCTGCATTATTTATAAGGACATTGGCCTCCGGAAAGTGCTTCACAGGTACCTCCGCTGATGTCGCACTTGTTGGATCCGCCCAGCAGGTCGTGGCTCAGGTGATTGCACTGTACGGAATAGTTGTGCCGCCCGCTGCTTACACCGCTTACGCCGCCGCCCATCAGAGAAAGGGCAAGCCATATCACGCCAATGGCTACGATGGCGAAAATGGCCCACCACGTCAGGAACATAATCACGACCGAAGAAACCACCATGTAGCCCACCTTCCACGCCACGGCACGGCGTCCTTCGCGCGGGGTATTCTTCAGTTTCCATATCAGGTAACCGATGATGCCGATGACATACAGGCCGATGACCGTGCCCACGACATTTTCACCCAGTTTGAACAAGTCGCAGATAACGGCCAGTACGCCAACACTGACGCCCATCAGGTAGTAGGTTATTGTTTCGGGCACCACGGGTACGCCGGCTATCTCTTCCCAACGCCTGCGCCAACTGCTTCCCCACTTGGTCAGGTTGGCAAAAACCGTAATGCCCACCGCAATTGTAATGACAATCGAACCTCCACCGGCCAGGCTGATGAGTAACAAAACGTCATACAGTAGCTTCCAGCGGGCACTATGGGGATTTTCCGCACGCGAAGCGCGCACAAGCCGCCACACCAGCCAGCCGACAGGATAAGCAATTGCCAAGCCTATGCCGAGCGCCATGCCGGGATCAATCCGGCCTTCGGCCAACGCATCAGTCGAGGATGTCACGAATCCTATTATCAATCCTATACTTCCGCAGACCCATGTCAACACCAAAGGTATCAGGGAATGGAAATGGAAATGATCCACGATTTCCTCTCCCGCTTTGCGGTTGAACCAGTCGGCTACACGCCGATAGCGTAGGATAAGCAATGCTGCGTAAATGACACCGAACCAGAAGAGAATCTGGCTCACAACACCGAGAAATAACAAAATGGAAAGTTGTGCATTCATAGGTAATATTATTTTTTGATTAGTAATTATGGTTAGAAAGATATGGCAATCTTGATGACCCCGTCCCGCTTTTCTTCGAACAGGCGGTAGGCTTCCTCAATGCGGCTCAGCGGGAAGCGGTGCGTGATGAGGGGCGTGGTGTCTATCGCTCCTTCGGCGATGAGGCGCAGTATCTCCGCACAGTCGCATCCGTCTACTCCTCCGGTCTTGAACGTCAGGTTCTTGCCATACATGTCGGGCAGCGGCAGGATTTGCGGCTCGTCGTATAAGGCCACGATAACGACGGTGGCGTTGGGACGGGCGCATTCCCAGGCTAAGCGGAACGTGTCTTTGCCTCCGGCCACTTCCAGCACGACGTCGGCACCGCCGTGGTCGCTATGCTCGTTTACATAGTTCCGGCATTCAGCAGGGCCAATGGTCTGCACACCGGGGTAATGGCGGCGGACGAAATCCACACGCTCCGCCGATGCTTCGCATACGATAATCCGTTTGGGCTTCTTCAGCAAGACGCAAGCCAAGGCACAGAGACCGGTGGGGCCGGCTCCGATGATAAGGACGGTGTCGTCCGCCGTGATGTCCGCGATGCGTGCCGCCCAGTATCCGGTGGCGAGGATATCTCCCACGAAAAGAGCTTGTTCGTCACTCACGTTGGCGGGGATGCGGTTCAGCCCTTGGTCGGCGTGCGGTACGCGGACATATTCCGCCTGCCCGCCGTCGATGCGGCAACCCAGCGCCCAGCCGCCGTCGGGGTCTGTACAGTTGTTCACATAGCCATGGCGGCAGAAGAAGCATTCGCCGCAGAAGGTTTCTACGTTGACCGTCACACGGCCACCGGGTTTAACGGTGCTGACCCGGCTTCCGGTTTCTTCCACGATGCCTACCATCTCATGGCCTACGGTGATGCCGGGCACGGCGCGGGGCACGCTGCCATGTTTGATGTGCAGGTCACTGGTACAGATGCTGCTCAGGGTGACGCGCACAATGGCGTCACGCTCATCCAGCAAGGCAGGTTTGGGCTTCTGCCTCATTTCAAATTTTCCTTTTTCTATGTATGTGTATGCCAGCATAAGATGAAGGGGTTATGCGTTGTTTGTCTCAAAGGTAGGGTATTTCCGTGAGAATACAAAAAAGTGGAAGGCATTTCTGCGACTTCCGCTTTTTTTCTTGTTTTGAGTGGTATGTTCTGACTATGGCTTATCTATTCCACATCACACAATTCCTTGGGCCATCATGGCATTGGCCACCTTCATGAAACCGGCCACGTTGGCACCCTTCACGTAGTTCACGTATCCGTCGGGCTCGGTGCCATACTTCACGCAATTTTCGTGAATGTTCTCCATGATGTAGTGCAACTTGGCATCTACTTCTTCGGCGCTCCATGACAGGCGTTCGGAGTTCTGTGTCATTTCGAGGCCGGATACCGATACACCGCCGGCGTTGGCTGCCTTACCCGGAGCGTAGAGGATCTTGGCTTCCTGGAATACGCGGATGGCTTCCGGTGTGGAAGGCATGTTGGCGCCTTCGGATACGGCAATCACGCCGTTGGCTATCAGCTTCTTGGCGTCGTCGCCGTTGATTTCGTTCTGTGTGGCGGACGGCAGTGCGATGTCGGCCTTTTCGCCCCAGGGACGGGCACCTTCCACATATTTCACGCCCGGATACTGCTCGGCGTATTCGCGGATGCGGCCGCGGTAGAGGTTCTTCAGCTCCATGATGTAGTCCAGCTTCTCGCGGTCGATGCCTTCGGGGTCGTAAACGTAACCGTCGGAGTCGGACATGGTCAATACCTTGCCGCCCAGTTGCAGTACCTTCTCGGCTGTGTATTGTGCCACGTTACCCGATCCGGAGATGAGCACGGACTTGCCTTTGAGATCCATGCCTTTCGTCTTCAGCATTTCCATCAGGAAGTAGACGTTGCCATAGCCGGTTGCTTCAGGACGGATCAGCGAACCGCCGAACTCACGGCCTTTACCGGTCAATACGCCGCTGAATTCGCGCGTCAGCTTCTTGTACATGCCGAACATGAAGCCTACTTCACGACCGCCTACACCGATATCACCTGCCGGAACGTCGATGTCCGGACCGATGTGACGCCACAGTTCCAACATGAAGGCCTGGCAGAAACGCATCACTTCGGCGTTGCTCTTGCCGCGCGGAGAGAAGTCAGAACCTCCTTTGCCGCCACCCATCGGCAGGGTGGTCAGCGAGTTCTTGAACGTCTGCTCGAAAGCCAGGAACTTCAGGATGCCCAGGTTCACGGAAGCGTGGAAACGGATACCGCCTTTGTACGGGCCGATGGCGTTGTTATGCTGTACACGATAACCCATGTTGGTCTGGACGTTGCCTTTGTCATCCACCCAAGTGACACGGAACTGGTAAACACGGTCGGGAATACACAGACGTTCAATCAAGTTGGCTTTGTCGAATTCGGGGTGCTTGTTATACTCTTCTTCGATGGTGCCTAATACCTCTTCTACTGCTTGATGATACTCCGGTTCGTTGGGAAACCGTCTTTTCAAATCTTCTAATACCTTTGCTGCATTCATAATCTTTGTTTCATTAGTTGTTTTACTACTTGCGGTTGCAAATGTATATATAAAAATGATATGAACAAACAATTTATAAATAAAAAGCGAGATAAAACATCATTTTTTTTGTTTTATCTCGCTTTTGATGGAAAAACGATACTCTCTTACCGCTTTTTCAGTGACTGGATGACAGGAATGAACACCAATGCTGCTGAAAGGAGTATCATCAGGATGACAGGACCGTCAATCCGTTCGCTATACACCAGTACATAGTAGCAAAGTAACGCCCAAAGCAGCGTAATGCAGACTATTTGCGATTTGGAGAGCGGTCTTTTCATTGTTCGGCTTTCTTTTTGTCCACGATGGCGTCGATGACGGCTACGGCGGTGATGTTCACGATGTCGCGCACGGAGCTTTCAAAGTCGGTGAAGTGGATCGGTTTGTTCAGTCCCATCTG
>CALUFR010000012.1 GCA_944319875.1 uncultured Bacteroides sp. | reverse complement strand
AAAGGGCGGAGAGGCACGAAAGAAGGATAATGCCTGCATGTTGGGCTGATTCTTTTATATATAGAAAAAACTTTGACATGTACTTTTGCTTTATGACGAGGCAAAAGTAATGATTTATTTTTTAATCTGGAATATTTTATGAAAATTGTTGTTACCGGCACCCGTGGCATTCCTAATGTCATGGGCGGAGTGGAGACGCACTGTGAGGAACTGTTTCCGAGAATTGCAGCCATGGGCGAAGACGTAACGGTGATAAGGCGTAAAAGCTATGTCAGCGACGGCCTGAAAGAATGGAAAGGCGTAAAGCTGGTGGACATTGAGACACCGAAAAAGAAGTCGTTTGAAGCCATTATACATACGTACAGAGCCATAAACAAGGCGAAGAAACTGGGAGCAGACATACTGCACATACACGCCATAGGACCGGCTCTGCTGGTGCCATACGCCAAGATGCTGGGCATGAAGGTGGTGTTCACCCACCACGGGCCGGACTACGACCGAGACAAGTGGGGATTTGCAGCAAAGACGATGCTGAAACTCGGTGAACGCATGGGTTGCATGTTTGCAGATGAGGTGATAGTAATCTCCGACGTGATACGCAACCTGATAAAGCGGAAATACAACCGGACAAGCCACGTTCATTTGATTTATAACGGCGTGTCTCAGCCCGAAGTATGTGATTATCCTGGATACTTTAAGAAACTTGGCATAGAGAAAGGCAAGTATATCCTCGGCATGTGCCGTTTCGTGCCTGAAAAGAACCTCCATCACCTTATAGAAGCATATGTTAAAGCAAAAGAACAAAATCCTGATACGGATATAAAACTTGTACTGGCTGGCGATACAGACTTTGAGGATGACTATTCACGCAATCTGAAAGAAATGGCGAGAAAGAACGGTGTTGTCCTTACTGGCTTTATCAAGGGCAAGAAGCTGCATTCATTGTTGACGAACTGTCTTTGCTATTGCTTGCCGTCAAGCCACGAAGGACTACCCATTGCATTGCTTGAAGCTATGAGCTACGGCGTAAAAGTTATAGTAAGTGACATTCCTGCAAACAAGGAAGTTGGCCTACCAGAAAGCGATTATTTCCCCGTCGGTAATGTAGATGCATTGGCGAAAAAACTGGAAACAGTGACGAGCCAACCGTTGCTACATATTGATTACGACATGAAAAAATACGACTGGGAAAAGATTGCCGAGCAAGTGACAAAGGTATATCTTGGTACTTCAAATCAGTAGAAAAGTATAGGATTAAATCCGTAAGATACGAATAAACGCTATCGAAAGTCATAATACAATGAGAAAATGCCATTTGAAAGAGAGAAAAAGAAATCGTTATCAAATCTCTGAAACTTTTGCATGGTATGAACTTTACATCTTTAAGAAACATCTTCGCATTGTGCCTATTCTTGTTTGTGGCAAAAGAAATCAAGGCCAAAATCATGTACGGAACAACCGGTTTGCCACACGCACTCACTGTCGAGATGCAACGTGACAGGACATTTATGGTTGGCGGTAACGTGCGCTTCATCTTATACCGTTGTACTACATCAGTAGCAACGAAATAAAATACACGTGCAACTATTACTTGAACATCACCATTTTCCCTTGGCTGGAGGAGGGCTACACTTGCACCATCAACTACGCAGAGCGTGGTTCGACCTATTAACATAAAGTGTCTGGGGTAAGTATTCCAATCGAGACCGCGCTTTCTATGGTCGTCTGCGGTTGTGGGAAAAAGGATGGTGGAAAGCATGGACACCACAGATAGTGTTTGGTGCGAACGACCTGGGCACGCATGAGAGCGCCGGTGGAGGCGGCATAGGCAGTCGGGACAGTAACGGGGGAAACTGTTGGTTTACCCGATGGTATCTTGCAGCCACAAAGCATTTCACCTTTGAAAACGTAGGCACCTTAGGTGCACACTTGTCTTTCATTTGGGACAGGGGATTGAGAGTGGAGCATAAGAACAGTCCCGCAGGCGGTGTGAATTTCCGATTGAAACTGCCAGACGAAGGATTTTGGCGCAAGGCGGTGAATGGGTTGAATCTGATGGCAGAATATGACTCACGCACCTTCAACGTAGGAGGCACATATTCCATATGGAAAGACCGAATCAACCTCGTAGCAGAACTGAATGATGGCAAGTATTTTAGCGGTGGGGTTTATTTCAAGGTGTGTAAGCGTCCAATTTTGACGTATTGCCCGTGCCGTTAGATGTTGCTACCTTCGCGCTGTAAACATTAAAGTCAAATACGATGTACAGCAGTGAAGATTTTGAGCGGCTTTTCATCCGTTACAAGGGTGAGGCCTATCCCAAGGGCGAGAGCATACAGACATTCTGTCACAGGAACAAGGTTCCCTACAATCTGTTCGAGAAATGGTACAAGGATACAAGGCACAAGGTTGTGGAAGTGAGTGTCTCCGGCCGTCCTTCGCCGCAGGAAGAGGAGAAGTCAAAGGAGACCGCCCCGCAGCAGAAGGAAGAGGCTGTCCGGGAGGTGCGCATACTGGTGGACCTGCGTGTAAGCAACGGGCTTCACTTGCGGCAGGGGAATTTAAGCTACGCGGGCCTGAAGCGTCTGGTAGAGAAATTGGAGGGTCTATGTTAAGCATCAGTGAGCTCGGCAGTTTCTATTATCTGCGTAATTTCCACGACATGCGCTGCAAGTATGCGAGGGTATTGTCCGTCATCCGCCAGCAGATGGACCGTGAGCCCCGGGCCGGTGAGGTATACATCATGATGTCGAAGGACCTGCAGACGGTACGCCTTTACAGCTACGAAAAGCACTCGTGCAGCCTTTACGAGAAGCGTTTCGACAAGGGCTACAAGTTCATGAGGGTGTCGCATGAGGGTGACAAGGCGGTGTTCACAATAAGTTGGGACGATGTGGTCGTGCTGCTCGGTTCTCCAGTTGTTAAAACATTGAATATCAAATAATTATATCTGTTTTTCTCTTGGCTATGTCAGATGTTTTTATTATCTTTGTATGGTAATAGACGTATCGGCACAGCCAATGGAAGACAAGGAATTCATATTAGAATCAGCCCGCAATTTGAAGCGTTGGGAGGAGACTCCCAGGCGCGTGGCTGACGACTATGCCGATATGGACAGGGACGAATTGATCAGGCTGATAGCTTTTTTACGCGAGCGTCTTGAGGAGTCGGAAGCAGCCCGTAAGAAAGAGCACGAAGAAAGCTCGGAGAGGATATCGGCTCTTACATCCGAGGTGTCCGGACTGAACAGACGGGTCGGTGAGCTTACCGATATGCTGAAAGCAAGCTATGTAAGCGCCTCCGAGACGGCAATGCAGAAGTCGGAACTGCTCAGGCAGCTCAAGGATAAGGACAGGAAGATAGCGGAGCTGCAGGGCACCGCCAAGGTAGCCCGTAAAAACATGTTCGGAAGCAAGTCACAGAAGGGCACGAAAGCCAAAGGCAAGGACAACGGTAACGGGCCTACGCCGCATACGGACGTGAAAGACGGTTTTGACGGGACACCGGAATCCTTGCCGGCGGACCTTGACGTGGACGTAAAGAACGACACGGCTGCCACCAATCCGCCATCCGCCACGCAAAAGGAAAGCAGGCTCAACCGCATAGGCATGACATACCGTACAATGAATGCCGACAACCATGTGCTCCACAGGAGCGACATGAGCAAGCTGCCGGAGGGTGCGACATTTATGAGGACTTTTCCAAGATACGCATACAATCAGGAGACAGTAGTGACGGAGCATGAATACGAGATTGTGGTCTACAGGGACAAGGACGGCAATATCATGTGCGGCTATTTCCCTATGGACAGCGAGGAAGGCGCCCCGATAATAGAGAGCGTTCCGGGTACCCATGCGGCTCCCGGTCTGATGGCCTGTCTCGTGTTCAACCGCTTTTTCCTCGACACTCCGGTGTACAGGGAGACAAAGCGTCTGCTTCAGGAAAAAATGCGTGTGTCCAGGCAGACCATAACGAACTGGCTGGAGAAAGGCGCCGGATACTTCAAGGAAGTGGTGGCATACCTTAAGGACAACTGTCTGGAGAAGGACTCCGTCGTGAACTGCGACGAGACCTGGTGCCGTGTGAAGGTGGGCGGCAAATACATGAAACGCTATGTATGGTGTCTGGTCAACAAGGCCTCCAAAACGGCAGTTTATTATTATGAGGACGGCTCGCGTGGACGTAAGGTGCTGAAGGACATCCTTGAAGGACGTGAGCTTCGCGCCCTGCAGACCGACGGCTACAACGTGTACCTTTACCTTGATGACGAGATGCCCGGCATAGACCACGTCTGCTGCATGGCCCATGTGAGGGCGAAGTTCAAGTACGCGGCCGGGATAGAGCATGACAGTTACGCCAACAGGTTCCTCGAATACATCGGAATACTCTATGCGTTGGAGAAGAAATACGAGGACGGAAGGCTCAGTGCAGAGCAGGTAAGACTGATGAAAAACTCCGCCGAAACGACTGAGATAATAATAGGCATGAGGAGTCTGCTGGATCTGATGAAATCCGAAAACGCCCCGAGGCAGGGAAGCCTGATGGAGAAGGCAGTCAGCTATCTTGACCATTATTGGAAACAGGTCTTCCTATACAGAAAAGATGGGAACTACACAATAGACAACGGCCTTGTCGAGCGGTGTATCAGGCCGCTGGCCAATGAGAGGAAGAACTCACTCTTCTTCGGCAGCGACAGGATGGCGCGCGTCAGCGCAGCCTATCACTCCGTCGTGTCAACCTGCAGGCTTCAGGGGTATTCAATCTTGGAATACCTCAAGAAGTTCTTTGCAGAGATAGTCGCAGGCAACCGTGACTACGGAAAACTTATGCCATCAACCATCGGCATAAGTGCTAACAAAATCTAAATATCAACCGAATTTTAATCTTATTTTAGACGTGCCGCCTGAAAAGCAGGGGGTACGTCAGAATTGGACGCTTACTCAAGGTGTGCTTGAAATGACTTCTTTTGCTTATTCTATAAAAGTTGATTGCATATTCTTTTGGATAAATTGTGTATGATGATAATTCCGATATGTTTTTGCACAAAAATTCTCGAATTATTAAAAT
>CALUFR010000011.1 GCA_944319875.1 uncultured Bacteroides sp. | reverse complement strand
ATTCAGTTATGGAAAGTTTCAGCGAATTGATAAAGAACCGTCGCAGCATGCGCAAGTTTACGGACGAAGAATTGACCCAGGATGAAGTGGTGGCGCTGATGAAGGCGGCACTGATGGCGCCGACATCGAAGCGCAGCAACGCCTGGCAGTTTGTGGTGGTGGACGATAAGGAGACGCTCCGGAAGCTGTCCCGCTGCAAGGAACAGGCGTCGCAGTTCATTGCCGACGCAGCGTTGGCGGTGGTGGTCATGGCCGACCCATTGGGCAGCGACGTGTGGATTGAAGACGCCGCTATCGCCTCCATCTACCTCCAGTTACAGGCCGAAGATCTGGGGTTGGGAAGCTGCTGGGTACAGGTGCGCGAGCGCTTTGCTTCGCCTGATGTGACGTCAGATGAATATGTGCATGAGGTGCTTGACATCCCTTTGCAGCTCCGGGTGCTCAGTATCATAGCCATCGGCCATAAAGGCATGGAGCGGAAGCCCTTTAATGAAGAGCATTTGCAATGGGAAAAAATCCACCTGAATAAATTCGGTGGAAATCGCGGTGAGGCCAACGAAGGCGAATGACACCAAGATATCTAGATAACGAAACGAATAACAATATGAACAGAAGCATAGAAGACACATCTATCGTGTTTTTGGGAGCGGGTAACCTGGCCACCAACCTTGCTCATGCCTTCTATCGCAAAGGCTTCCGTGTGGCGCAGATATACAGTCGCACGGAGGAATCGGCACGCACGTTGGCACAGGCCGTGGAGGCTGATTATACCACGAACCTGGCGGATGTGACGTCCGATGCGCAGCTTTACGTGGTGTCGCTCAAGGATGACGCGTTGGTTGAGCTCTTGCCACAGATGGTGGCAGGCAAGGAGAAGGGAGTCTGGGTACATACGGCGGGAAGTGTCCCGATGGACATCTGGAAGGGGCATGTGGAGCGCTATGGTGTATTTTATCCCCTACAGACTTTCAGCAAGAGCCGCTTGTTGGACTTCTCCGAAATACCCGTCTTTGTGGAAGGAAGCTCGGAGAAAGAGGTGAATTTCCTCAGACAGATAGCTTCGGCTTTGTCGCGCAAGGTACTGGAGGCCACCTCCGAACAGCGGCGCAATCTGCATCTGGCGGCTGTTTTTACTTGTAACTTTACCAATCACATGTACGTCCTGGCCGAGCGTCTGCTGCGGCGGAATAATTTACCCTTCGACGTCCTGCTGCCTCTCATCGACGAGACAGCACGCAAAGTGCATGAACTTTCGCCCTTGTTGGCACAGACGGGTCCAGCCGTGCGTTATGATATGGGTGTCATAGGCAAGCACCTCGACATGCTGGCTGATGAACCCGAAATGCAGCGGATCTACCGCCTGCTCAGCGACGACATTCATCGATTAGCTTAAATTTCAAACGATTGTGAGTACCATTAATTATGATTTAAGGAAGATACGTGCCCTGTTGTTCGATGTGGACGGCGTACTCAGCGCAAATGTCATCCCCATGAACTCCGAAGGCGAGCCCATGCGCACCGTTAATATCAAGGACGGCTATTCGCTTCACTTGGCGGCCAAGATGGGCATGCTGCTGGGTATCATTACCGGTGGGCGAACTGAAGCTGTGCGTCGCCGTTTCCTCTCTTTGGGCTTCAAGGAAGAGAACATTTACATGGGTTCTTCGTTCAAGATACACGATTACCGCGATTTTCGCGACCGCCATGGCCTGTGTGACGAAGAAATCCTCTACGTGGGCGATGACATCCCCGATATTGAGGTGATGCGTGCCTGCGGGCTGCCCTGCTGTCCACGCGATGCCGCGCCCGAGGTGAAGGCTGTGGCCCGTTACATCTCGTATGCTGATGGCGGTTATGGAGTAGGGCGCGATATAGTGGAACAGGTGCTCAAGATGCAGGGCCTTTGGCTGGCTGATGAGAAGGCTTTCGGTTGGTAAAGTTTGGTGGAACTAAAACTCGTTATTTATGTTGGACAATTTGAAGAAATACAAAGTGATACTGGCGAGCAATTCGCCTCGTCGTAAGGAACTGCTTTCAGGGCTGGGTATCGACTATGAAGTGCGTACCTTGCCTGATGTAGACGAATCCTATCCCGACACGCTGCAGGGAGGTGACATCCCCCTGTACATAGCCCGTGAGAAAGCGGCTGCCTATCGGGAGTTGATGCAAGCCGATGAACTGATGATAACGGCCGATACCATCGTGTGGCTGAACGGCCGTGTGTTGGGTAAACCCCGTGACCGCGAGGATGCCTTGCAGATGCTGCGCGACTTGTCGGGATGTACACACGAGGTGTACACAGGCGTCTGCCTTACCACAACCGGATGGCAACGCAGTTTCTCGGCGCAAACCGAAGTACGCTTCGCACGGCTGACGGAAGAAGAAATCACTTGGTATGTAGATCGCTACCGCCCGATGGACAAGGCAGGGGCTTACGGTGTGCAGGAATGGATTGGTTTCGTGGGCGTGGAGTATATCTCGGGTAGCTACTTCAATATCATGGGCTTGCCTGTGCAGCGGCTGTACCGTGAGCTGAAATCTGTAGAATGATCTCGGAACACACTGCTTAGCCCCGTATATTGCCTTGGATGAAGGCTGCCTGATTTAGCTTGCGATGTCCAGCATCAATGGTATGTCTTCTTTGCGGATGCCGTGCCGGACAAGTGTGTCGCGGTCTTTGTCGAACAGTTCCAGAAACTGCGTCTTGTTTTCACACAGACTGATAGCTTTCCCATAGCGTTCGGCGGCCGTCTTCAACTGCCCCTGCGCCCAAGCTACGTGCCCTGCGTTGAGCCAGTCAGAGGCTGACACCTGTTTGTCCTGCGTCAGTTTCATGCAGTATCTTTCGGCTTGTTCGTATTTTTCGGTCATGAATGAACACCAGGCTATGCCTCTCCAGGCTTTTAGGGAGTGGTTGTCCAGAAAATCCATCTTGAAGAAATATTGCAGCGCTTCGGCATATTCCTCTAATTCGACGTGGCAGCTCCCGGCATGGAACAGGATATCGTTGTTTTCCGGCTGTATGTTTTCCACTTTCTTGTAATATTCCAGGGCTTGGCGAAAATTATGCGTCTGCCGGTAACAGGTGGCCAAATGACGTAGGGTCCATACGTGGTCGGGCTTCAGGATATCCGCTTTGCGATAGGCTTCTATCGCTTCTTCGTATTTCCGGCCTTTTTGCAGGCAGAAGCCTGTTTTTTGAAAAAGGTTGGCATCGGTAGTCCGTTCACCTTCGGTTAGTCTACGGTAGAGGGAGAGGGCTTCGGGGTAATGCTCCTTCCGGAAGTGGAAATCGGCGGTGGCAGTCAGCAGTTCGGGCTTGTCCGTGATACCCTTGAGGATGGGCAGGTCATACGACTCAATGCTTTCTTGGAATATGTCGCGAAACTCCTTGCGGCGGAAGCACAGTTTGAAAAAACGATATAGGTCGTGGATGTACTGATTGCAGATGACTTCCGGCCGCATGGCGTATTGCTTCAGTGATTCCGACTGTTCCTCGCCCATTATCTCGTTCAGCTCCTGTGGGGTGATTTGGTTGAGCATGAGGTCGCGCTGATCCTTTGGCAGATGAGCCATGGTGAAGCAGAGCGAATACTTGTCGCTATTGCAGAATAGGCCTGATTGCAGAATCATCGTCAGGATGGCGTTTCCTTCCGTTGGGTTGGAACCAAGGATGTTGAATACATACGGGTGGAGAAGGTCGAATGGATAGAACCAGTTGTGCAGATGGTTGAAGAACGGGCCGGACTTCAGTTGGGAGAACGTGCTGATGTTGACATCAGCTCCTTCTATCTGCAATTCGTTCATTTCGCGCATCTTGTCTTCAAGCCCCGAGTGTTCGAAAGCCTGTTCCCAGTCGGGGTTTTGGTCATTCTCGTCTGTG
Organism: uncultured Bacteroides sp.; assembly: GCA_944319875.1. Lineage (GTDB taxonomy): Bacteria > Bacteroidota > Bacteroidia > Bacteroidales > Bacteroidaceae > Bacteroides. Next base: position 51,106 of record CALUFR010000011.1, on the reverse strand, counting down.
CTGTCATCGGTGCCGAACCTCATGCCTTTCAGCTTGCTGACGTTCTTCATCATTTCCGGCAGAATTTCCTCGCGCATTTTTTTGTCTATCTTTTCCGTGTCTTGACTTTGGAGTAGTTGTTGGTTTGCACGGTTCAGGTCTTTGCCCAGACGTCCCTCGTCGTCCAGCAGGTGGAGGCGTGCCGCCAGTTCAGGATAGAGCAGGGTGCGTTCGGGATAGGTGTGCAAGGTGAGTATCAGGCCGATTAAGGCTCGTTGGGCGACGGATACGTCCGGATGCCGGTAGGCGTCGAGCAGCCACAGGCATTTGCGGATGTCGAAACACTCCAGCAGGCTCAAGGTCACGGCGCTTACCAACAGGCAGAGGTCAATGGGACGCAGCAGCTCCGACTTCAGGAAAGCTTGTGCTTGCGCGTTTTCTTCGGCACTCCATTCACTGTTGCCCCACGTGGCTTGGAAGATGTTTCGGTTGATATCTTCGTGCTGTCGGAGTAACTGCTCCATGCGTTGATGGTTGCCGGGCATCAGACGGCAGACAGCTACATCGTCTTGAAATGCTTCCAGGGCATGGAGCCATTCTTCCATGTGTGAGGGAGTGTGGCGGCTTGTATGGTGAAGTTGCTGGTAGTAGCTTTTTCTGACGTTATCGAGTAATTTTATCCGTACTTGGTCGGCTATGGTCCATGTCTCGGTCAGTAGTTGTATGTAGAGCTTGTCGCGTTCCGGGTCGTTGATGCCCTGCTCCATGTATTGCAGCATGTAGTTGTAGGAGGTTTTAACTTGCTCCAGGCGGTTGTTTAGGGACCAGTCGGCACAGCCGGAGAGCATGGCGTCCAGCTGGATTTGTGCTTCTTTCAGTCGTCGGGCTTTCAGCAGGGTTACGATGCTGTTATGTTGTTCCTTTATTGTTTGTTCGTCCATAGATCCTCGGAAGTTCGATTTTGGCGGTAAAGATAGTGCAAACCGAGCGGAATACAAAATGAAAACTTGTTTTCAATTTGCATTTCCGAGCGCCGTCTTTCTTATGCTTTCATCCCTTTTGCATGCCGTTCATGGCAAATTACCGATATTCATGGCAAGAAATACGGCTGTTTGAGTGAAAATAGCTAACTTTGCCCCCGATTAGACAACGATAGAAAAAAAGATTGATATGACAGGATCAAAGACCCCCACGGCGTTGGGAACAGAGAACATCGGGAAACTATTGATGCAGTATGCCGTGCCGGCCATCATAGCCATGACGGCTTCTTCTTTGTATAATATAGTGGACAGTATTTTCATCGGCCACGGTGTCGGTGCGATGGCACTTTCCGGGTTGGCGTTGACCTTCCCGTTGATGAACTTGGCGGCGGCGTTTGGCTCACTGGTGGGTGTGGGCGCTTCCACGCTGATATCAGTGAAGCTGGGGCAACGGGATTACGCTACAGCGCAGACAGTATTGGGCAATGTGCTGGTGCTGAACATACTGTTCGGATTGGGCTTTACCGTTTTTGTCTTGCCATTTCTGGATCCCATCCTTTATTTTTTCGGAGGCAGTGAACAAACCGTTCCCTATGCCCGTGACTTTATGCAGATCATTCTGCTGGGCAATGTCGTCACTCACATGTACTTGGGCTTGAACGCCGTGCTCCGCGCTTCGGGACATCCCAAGGAGGCCATGTATGCCACCATTGCCACGGTAGTGGTCAATGTCATCCTGGCGCCTATTTTTATCTTTGTTTTCGGTTGGGGTATCCGTGGGGCTGCTACAGCTACAGTGTTGGCACAGACAGTCTCCCTGGTGTGGCAGTTGCGTCTGTTCAGCAATCCCAATGAATTGCTCCACTTCCGCAAAGGAATCTACCGGTTGAGGCGAAACATTGTCATCGGTTCACTGGCCATCGGTCTGTCTCCATTCCTGATGAACATAGCCGCATGCTTTATTGTCATCCTCATCAACCAGGGCTTGAAAAAGTATGGAGGCGACTTGGCCATCGGAGCATTCGGCATCGCCAACCGCCTGTCGTTCATCATTGTTATGATTGTCATGGGGCTTAACCAAGGCATGCAGCCCATTGCAGGCTATAACTTTGGTGCGCAACTTTACGACCGTGTGACTCAGGTGCTGAAGAAAACCATTATCTATGCCACCGTGGTGACTACTGTCGGTTTTGTCGTGTGTATGTTCTTCCCTCATCTGGTCGTGAGCATCTTTACCACGGATGCTGAACTGGTGGAGATTTCGGCATACGGCCTGCGCATTGTGGTGATGTTCTTTCCCATCATCGGTTTCCAGATGGTTACGTCCAATTTCTTCCAGAGCATCGGTATGGCAGGCAAAGCCATCTTCTTGTCCTTGACGCGCCAGTTGCTCATTCTTATCCCTTGTCTGCTCATCCTTCCGCGTTTCTTTGGCGCAGATGGTGTGTGGTACAGCATGCCTGTGAGCGATTTGTTGGCCAGTGTCATTGCGGCATTTATGCTGGTGTCTCAGTTTCGCGAGTTTCGCAAGGCAGGGCCTCCTTCATCGGTGGTCTGATGACTTTCATGCGGTGAGGATGAAAACATTTTTCCCAATGTATTCGTTCGTTTACGCAAGAATAGTTATATTTGCCTTCGACAAGTAAGTTTAAGATAAAGATTTATGGATCATTTTGTAGTAAACATAGGTCGGCAGCTGGGAAGTGGCGGGCGTGAAATCGGTGAGCGTCTGGCTGCTCGTTTGGGCATCTCGTTTTATGATAAGGAACTGATACAGCTGGCTTCGGAGGAAAGCGGATTGTGCCGCGAGTTTTTTGAAAAGGCAGATGAGCGTCCCTCGCAGGGAATTGTCGGCGGACTTTTCGGCATGCGCTTTCCCTTCATCGGAGATGGAGCCATCCCGACAAACAATTGTTTGAGCAATGACTCGTTATTCAAGGTGCAGAGTGATGTCATCCGTCGGTTGGCTGATGAGAAATCATGTCTTTTTGTCGGTCGTTGCGCCGACTATATTCTGCGTGACCATCCCCGTTGTGCCAACATATTTATTTCTTCGACTCCCGAAGACCGCAAGAAGCGCCTGTGCCGCATACATGGCATATCCGAAGCTGAAGCGGAAGATATGATGGAGCGGGCTGACAAGAAACGCTCCGAATATTACAATTATTATAGTTGCAAGACCTGGGGCGCTGCCGCGACCTACCACATGTGCATTGATTCGTCTGTGCTGGGCATTGAGGGCACGGTAGATTACGTGGAAGAATTCGTGAGAAAGAAACTGGACTTGCCTATTGATTTCCATTGATAGGAAAGAGCGGAAAGCGACAGGAGAGTGTATCCGAAACAGAGAACAAATGCAAGTCGGTTCTCGTGTGGAATACACTCTCCTGTCGCTTTTATATGCTGCGGGCTTGTTATAGCATCGCCAATAATATCATTTGTCCTGCAATGATGCGTAGGAACATCGACAAAGGATAGACCGTGGAGTAACCAACGGACGGTGCGTCGTTGCCCGAAACCTGGTTGGCGTAAGCCAGTGCGGGAGGGTCGGTCGTACTACCGGCAATCAATCCCATCAGGGTAAAGTAGTTGACTTTATAATAGAGGCGTGCCACGATGCCTACAATCAGTAACGGAATGACGGTGATGAGGAAGCCATAGCCCACATATAGCAGACCGTCTCCATGGACTACCGTTGCCACAAAGTGCTCTCCCGCTTCGATGCCGACACTTGCCAGAAAGAGTACGATACCGATTTCGCGCAACATCAGGTTGGCACTCATTGTCGTGTAGGTCACCAACTTCATCTTATGTCCGAAGCGGCCGATAAGGATGGCTACCACCAACGGACCGCCGGCCAAACCCAATTTGACAGGAGTCGGCATGCCGGGGAATGCGATAGGCAGGCTGCCCAATACGATGCCGAGGAAAATGCCGACGAAAATCGTTACGATGTTCGGTGTATCAAGGCGCTTCAACTGATTGCCCAATACGCCTGCCACACGTTCTACGGCATCCTGCTGCCCTACCACCATGACGCGGTCGCCTACTTGAAGCACCAGGTTGGGGTCAGCAAAAAGGTCCATACCTGAACGGTTGATGCGGGTTACGTTGACACCGTACATGCTACGGAAGTGCATGCTTCCCAGTTTCTTTCCGTTAATCTCCGATTTGGTGACAAGGATGCGTCTGGACACCATCGGCATGTCTTGTTTCTCCCAGTCTACCTGGATTTCACGGCCGATAAAGGCGGTGATGGCTTCGGCATCCTCCTCCGAGCAGACAATGAAGAGCTGGTCGCCGGTATAGAATATGGTTTCGTGGTTGGGAATGCTGACATGCCCTTCGTGACGGATACGGGAGCAGACAAACGGACGCCCCAGGAAATCTTTTACTTGAAGCAGGGTCTTTCCGTTGATCGATTCGTTGCGCACCTCCAGGTGCATGATGTGAGGCTTATGCTTGGTGTCAGTATCCTGTGCCTTAATCTGAGCCTCTTCTTTGGCAAACGAGATGCGGAAGATGTAGCGGATGGCAATGATGGAGCCGATGATACCCACCACGCCGAGCGGATAAGCACAGGCATAACCCAAGGCAATGGGATCACCCGTATAGTTCAACTGGTTTAAGGCTTCTTGGGCGGCACCGAGACCGGGCGTGTTGGTCACCGCACCATACAAGATACCAATCATCATGGGCAACTCTACGCGCCCGTTGGCTAAGAAGTAGATGGCCAGTGTGACGGCTATGTTCAGCAGGACGATGCCCACGGCAAGCAGATTGAGGGTCATGCCTCCTTTCTTGAAAGATGAGAAAAACGAGGGTCCCACCTGCAAGCCGATGCAGAACACGAATAATATAAGGCCGAACTCACGCAGGAAATGCAGGATGTGCGTTTCTCCCGTAAATCCGAAATGCCCCATCAGAATACCGGTGAAGAGCACGAAAGTAACTCCCAGCGATACACCGAAGATTTTGATTTTGCCCAGTAATACACCCAGCGAGATGACAAAGGCGTAGAGGCACACGATGTGGGCTACCGAGGCAGGGTCCCATAACAAGCTTTCTAACCAATCCATACTACTTTAATTTTCTCTTTATTGAAACACCTTGCAAAATTAGCTAATTAACCGTTTGCCGCCAAAGCTTTTGTCTGATTTTTCATTTTTGTCGTTTTGACTCGACACTTGTTTCGAGGTGCGTACGAAAATTCACTAAAAAAGATGGTCTTTCATTGGATTTGAGTATATTTGCAAGTCTATTGACAACAATATGATGATATAGTACCTATTATCTATTTTAAAATTATAAACTATGGCAGACAGTAAAGAAAAACTCTTCTCGGACTTTTCTCCCGTTTCCACCGAGCAGTGGATGGAGAAAGTGACCGCTGACCTGAAAGGCGCGGATTTTGAGAAGAAACTCGTTTGGAGAACAAACGAAGGGTTCAAGGTAAAACCTTTCTACCGGAAGGAAGACCTCGAAGGATTGAAGACAACCGATTCGCTTCCCGGCGAATTCCCTTACCTGAGAGGCAATAAGAAAGACAACAACGAGTGGCTGGTTCGTCAGGAAATCAAGGTGGACGATCCCGCGGAGGCTAATGCAAAAGCCTTGGACATACTGAACAAAGGTGTCGATTCGCTTGCTTTCCGCGTGAAAGCCAAAGAGCTGAGTGCGGCTTATATCGAAACGCTGCTCAAAGATATTTGCGCCGAATGCGTAGAACTGAATTTCACTACGTGCCAAGGACATGTCGTTGAGCTCGCCCAAACTTTGACGGCCTATTTCCAAAAGAAAGGCTACGACTTGTCCAAACTTAAAGGTTCCATCAACTACGACTACTTCAACAAGATGCTGTCCAAGGGCAAAGAGAAAGGCAACATGGTGGAGACAGCCAAAGCGCTGATTGTCGCTACAGAGGCCTTGCCCGGATATCAGGTTATTAATGTCAACGCTTTGACGTTGAACAACGCGGGTGCCTACATCTATCAGGAATTGGGCTATGCGTTGGCTTGGGGCAACGAATACTTGGCTCAGCTGACCGAAGCAGGTGTGCCTGCCGCTACAGTGGCCAAGAAAATGAAGTTTAATTTCGGTATCAGCTCCAACTATTTTCTTGAAATTGCCAAGTTCCGTGCCGGCCGAATGCTGTGGGCCGACATTGTGAATTCGTATTTGGCCGAAGGAGACTGTAAGTGTGCTGCCAAGATGAAGGTGCATGCCGAGACTTCTTCTTTCAATCTGACCGTATTCGATTCTTATGTGAACTTGCTCCGTACGCAGACAGAGGCTATGAGCGCGGCTTTGGCAGGTGTGGATTCCATGACAGTGGTTCCTTTCGACAAGGCTTACGAGGTTCCCAATGAATTCTCTGAGCGTTTGGCCCGCAACCAGCAGTTGTTGTTGAAGGAAGAGTCCCATTTTGATAAAGTGATCGATCCGGCTGCCGGTTCTTATTACATTGAAAATCTGACGGTGTCCATCGCCAAGCAGGCCTGGGATTTGTTCCTGGCTGTTGAGAGCGAAGGAGGTTTCCAGGCAGCAGTGAAGGCCGGCAAGGTGCAGGAAGCTGTAAACGCCAGCAACAAAGCCCGTCACGAGGCTGTTGCCAAGCGGAAAGAAATTCTGCTGGGCACCAATCAATATCCTAACTTCACCGAACTGGCCGGCGATAAGCGCCCGCTGGAAGCTGTCTGCTGCTGTGGTGGCGGTCACGACACTTGCCAGAAGGATGTGCCTTCCCTGAACTTCGACCGTGCGGCCAGCGAGTTTGAAGCGTTGCGCTTGCAGACAGAGGCTTCGGGCAAGCGTCCGAAAGCATTCATGTTGACCATTGGCAATCTGGCCATGCGTCAGGCCCGTGCGCAGTTCTCTTGCAACTTCCTGGCTTGTGCCGGATATGAAGTAGTGGACAACCTGGGCTTTGCTACCGTAGAAGAAGGCATTGAGGCCGCTATGGCCGCTAAGGCAGACATCGTAGTGCTGTGCTCGAGCGACGACGAATATGCCGAATACGCCGTTCCTGCTTTCAAGGCTTTGGCCGGCCGTGCCATGTTTATCGTAGCGGGTGCTCCCGCCTGCATGGACGAGCTGAAAGCTGCCGGTATCGAGAATTTCATCCATGTTCGTGTCAACGTCCTGGAAACACTGAAAGAATACAACGCTAAACTTTTGAAGTAAGATGAGAAAAGATTTTAAGAACTTAGATATATATGCCAACTTCAAGCCCGTCAACGGTGCTGAATGGCAGAAGGCTAACGGTATCCGGGCCGACTGGAAGACGCCGGAACACATCGAAGTGAAGCCTGTTTATACGAAAGAAGACCTTGAAGGGATGGAACACCTTGACTTTGCTGCCGGTATTCCTCCTTATCTGCGTGGTCCGTATTCAGTCATGTACACCCTGCGTCCTTGGACCATCCGCCAGTATGCCGGTTTCTCCACGGCCGAAGAATCCAACGCTTTCTATCGCCGTAACCTGGCTTCCGGGCAGAAGGGTTTGTCCGTGGCTTTCGACTTGGCCACGCACCGCGGTTACGATCCCGATAACGAACGTGTCGTGGGTGACGTAGGTAAGGCCGGCGTGTCCATCTGCTCGCTGGAGAACATGAAGGTGCTGTTCGACGGCATTCCTTTGAACAAGATGTCCGTTTCCATGACCATGAACGGTGCCGTCCTTCCCGTCATGGCGTTCTACATCAATGCCGGACTGGAGCAGGGAGCCAAGTTGGAAGAAATGGCCGGCACTATCCAGAACGATATCTTGAAGGAATTCATGGTGCGCAACACCTATATCTATCCGCCTGCATTCTCCATGAAGATTATCTCCGATATCTTTGAATATACATCCAAGAACATGCCGAAGTTCAACTCCATCTCCATCTCCGGCTATCACATGCAGGAGGCCGGTGCTACGGCGGACATCGAGTTGGCTTACACCCTTGCCGACGGTTTGGAGTACCTCCGTGCCGGTGTGGGAGCCGGATTGGACATTGACGCCTTCGCGCCGCGCCTCTCCTTCTTCTGGGCCATCGGAACCAACCATTTCATGGAAATCGCCAAGATGCGTGCAGCGCGTATGCTATGGGCCAAGATTGTGAAACAATTCAATCCGAAGAATCCGAAATCGCTGGCACTGCGCACTCACTCGCAGACATCCGGATGGTCGTTGACCGAGCAAGACCCCTTCAACAATGTGGGCCGCACCTGTATCGAGGCCATGGCCGCCGCGCTGGGACATACGCAGTCGTTGCACACCAATGCCCTTGACGAAGCCATCGCCCTGCCGACTGACTTCTCCGCCCGTATCGCCCGCAATACGCAGATCTATATCCAGGAAGAAACCAATATCTGTAAGAATGTGGATCCTTGGGGCGGTTCCTACTATGTAGAGTCGCTGACCAACGAGATAGCCCACAAGGCTTGGGAGCACATCCAGGAAATCGAGAAACTGGGTGGCATGGCCAAGGCTATCGAGACCGGCATCCCCAAGATGCGTATCGAAGAAGCCGCTGCCCGTACGCAGGCTCGTATCGACAGTGGTGCACAGACCATTGTCGGCGTGAACAAGTATCGCTTGGAGAAAGAAGCTCCGATTGATATCCTCGAGATTGACAATACCGCCGTCCGTCAGGAGCAGATTGAGAACCTGAAACGCCTGAAGGAAGGCCGCAATCAGGCGGAAGTGGACAAGGCGTTGGATGCCATTACCGAATGTGTGAAGACCGGCAAGGGCAATCTGTTGGAGCTGGCCGTCGAGGCTGCCCGTGTGCGTGCCACGTTGGGCGAGATCTCGTATGCTTGTGAGAAAGTTGTAGGACGTTATAAAGCAGTAATCAGAACAATATCAGGCGTGTATTCATCAGAAAGTAAAAACGATGCAGACTTCAAGCGTGCTTGTGAGCTGTGCGAGGAGTTTGCCAAGAAGGAAGGTCGTCAGCCCCGTATCATGATAGCTAAGATGGGTCAGGACGGCCACGACCGCGGTGCCAAGGTTGTAGCGACCGGTTATGCCGACTGCGGTTTCGATGTGGACATGGGTCCGCTGTTTCAGACTCCGGCCGAAGCTGCCCGCGAGGCGGTGGAGAATGACGTGCATGTAGTGGGCGTGTCTTCACTGGCCGCCGGCCACAAGACGCTGATCCCGCAGATTATCGGGGAGCTGAAAAAACTGGGCCGCGAGGACATTGTCGTCATTGCCGGTGGTGTGATTCCTCCGCAGGACTACGACTTCCTTTATAAGGCCGGTGTAGCCGCTATCTTCGGTCCCGGTACTCCGGTGGCCAAGGCAGCCTGTCAGATTTTGGAAATTCTGTTGGACGAAGAATAGTCCGACAGCCTTCTGTTTATGTTTGTTTGTGGAAGGGTGCATCCGTTCGGGTGCACCCTTTTTTTGACGTTAAGTGCGTAAAGTTTTACTTAAAAGTATTCTTTCATTATCTTTGCACCTTGGTTAAAACGAGAAAAGAATGATAGTTTGCATAGCCGAAAAGCCCTCCGTGGCGCGCGACATAGCCGAAGTATTGGGTGCGCGGGACAAGAAAGACGGATACATCGAAGGAAACGGATACCAGGTGACGTGGACCTTCGGACACCTCTGTACACTGAAGGAACCGCATGAATATACGCCCGATTGGAAAGCGTGGAGTTTGGGCAGTCTGCCTATGATTCCGCCCCGCTTCGGCATTAAGCTCATCGATAATCCCACGTACGAACGTCAGTTCCGCATTATCGAGGGGTTGATGCAGAAGGCCGATCTGATCATCAACTGCGGTGATGCCGGTCAGGAGGGGGAGCTCATCCAGCGTTGGGTGATGCAGAAGGCGGGAGCGCGCTGCCCCGTGAAGCGACTTTGGATCTCCTCGTTGACCGAGGAGGCCATCCGTGAGGGTTTTGATAAGTTGCGTGATGCGTCCGACTTCCAACCGCTGTACGAGGCGGGACTGAGCCGCGCCATCGGTGACTGGCTGTTGGGCATGAATGCTACGCGCCTTTACACCATGAAATACGGACAGAACCGTCAAGTCTTGTCCATCGGGCGCGTGCAGACGCCCACGCTGGCTCTCATCGTCAACCGTCAGCTGGAGATACAGCACTTCGTGCCCCGACAATATTGGGTGCTGAACACCGTCTATCGCGACACGACCTTCACCGCCCTCGTTCGCAAGAGCGACGAAGAGCTGGCTCTCGAAGCCGAGAAGCAGAAGGAGGCCGCAGCTGCCGGTAAGAAGCCTGCCAAGAAGGAAGAGAACCGCGGCATTGAACCTATTGCCGACCGTGCACAGGGAGAGGCACTCGTGGCACGCATCAAGGATCTGCCCTTCACCGTCACCGCCGTAATGAAGAAAGATGGCAGAGAAGCGCCGCCGCGCCTGTTCGACCTGACTTCGCTCCAAGTGGAATGCAATAAGAAGTTTGCCTATTCCGCCGACGAGACCCTGAAACTCATCCAGTCGCTTTACGAAAAGAAAGTCACCACTTATCCGCGTGTAGACACTACTTTTCTGAGTGACGATATTTATCCCAAATGCCCCGGCATCCTGAAAGGCTTGCGTGGCTATGAAGCATTGACCGCCCCGCTGGAAGGCAAGACGCTGGCGAAGTCAAAGAAGGTGTTCGACAACTCCAAGGTGACAGACCACCATGCCATCATCCCCACCGGTCAGCCCCCCGTGAACCTTAGTGACAGGGAACGGAGCGTTTTTGACCTTGTTGCCCGTCGCTTCATTGCCGTCTTTTATCCTGATTGCCGTTTTGCCACGACGACGGTGGAGGGAGAAGCGGACGGCATCGAATTCAAGACTTCCGGCAAGCAGATCGTAGAACCTGGTTGGCGGGTGGTGTTCAGCTATAACGCTACGGCTCGGACTTCCGAAGAGAAGGAAGGCAAAGACACGGACGAAGAGAGGGTGCTGCCCGCCTTCGTGAAAGGCGAGAGCGGTCCTCATGTGCCCGAACTGGTGGAGAAGTGGACCCGCCCGCCCCTGCCTTACACCGAGGCCACCCTGCTCCGCGCCATGGAGACGGCCGGCAAACTTGTGGACAACGATGAACTGCGCGACGCCTTGAAGGAAAACGGCATCGGCCGCCCCTCCACGCGTGCCGCCATCATTGAGACCCTCTTCAAGCGTAACTACATCCGCAAGGAGAAGAAGAGCCTTGTGGCTACCCCCACCGGCGTGGAGCTGATACAGCTCATTCGCGAGGAACTACTGAAGAGCGCCGAGCTGACCGGCATCTGGGAGAAGAAGTTGCGCGAGATAGAGCGCCGCACGTACGATGCCGCCCGTTTCCTCGACGAGCTGAAGCAGATGGTGCGCGAGATTGTGCTCACCGTCCTCTCCGACAACAGCAACCGCCGCATCACCGTGCAGCCCTCTGTCCCCTCGGGCGGGAAGCCCAAGAAGGCGGCCTCTGCCACCCCCCGCAAGCCCTCCGTCCGCAAAAAGAAAGCACCTGCCCCTGCCGAGGGGGGAGACGCTATGGTGGGTCGCCTCTGTCCGGTGTGTGGCCGGGGCACCGTCATCAAGGGTAAGACCGCCTACGGCTGCTCCCGCTGGAAGGAGGGGTGTGCCTTCCGGAAGCCGTTCGGGGAATAGTCGCTCATTGGGCAAGTACCTGCTTAAAAGGGTTCTTCCGGAGAATACGTAGGTAAATATAAGTAACTGTTGTAGGGACGCACCATTCTTCCTTAAGAGTTTTTTGTCATATTCTCTTCACCCAATACCCGTTCCCATACCTCGTGTGCATCCTCCGTCCCACCTGCGCCAACAAGCGGCTGAAGGCCGTGGGCGAGCAATCCCTCAGTGCCGCCGGATTCTTCTGTTTCAGCACGGCATAGATGTCCGCCGCGGACATCAGCCGGGCGCCCTCTTCGCCCGCCTCGGCGAACTCGAAGCAGCTGCCGATGAGTTCCTCGGCGGGAGTGACACGATAGAACGGACGGTTCGCCGCCTGGATCTCCGCCTCCTCCGCTTTGCTGAACCAGCAGCGTTCCCCGTTGTTCAGTTCGTGCAGGAGCTGGGCGTACAGCTGGGCATGGTCAATGGGTGTGGTGCAGTCAATCGGTCTGTTGACCTCCACACAAATGAAGCGACGGCTGCCCGAAAGGTCCGTCAGCAGGTCGCGGCGGTTGCTCGTGCCGATAAAGGAGGCGATGCGGGGCAGGGCTTCCGCCGAGCGGCGGTAGGCACGGCGCACACGCAGGTCCTCCATCTGCATCAGGTTCTTCAGCTGGGGCATACGCGAGGCTGGCAGGCGGTCGAACTCGTCCAGATTGATGAGACCATAGGAAGCCAGCTTGTTCTCCGCCGAAGAGGCGTTGGTCAGGTCGAAGCTCTCCGTAAAGTAGTCACGCAGTTCTTTGGGAAGCAGCATCCGGCAGAAGGTGGACTTGCCCAAGCCTTGTGCCGTACTGATAAGGAGCGGAGCCACACTGTTGGCACGCCGTCCGCGGTCGCCCGCTTCCGTCCATTGGGCGGTGACGGCCAGCAACCATCGGTGGAAAGAGCGTATCCACAAGTTCTTATCGGACACTCTCTTTGCCAGCTCCGTCACCCGGTCCTCACCGTCCCATTCCGGTAAATTAGTAAAGTACAGTTCAAACGGATGGTAAGCCTGTACATGGTCGGACTCCACATACCGCTTGATGTCCCGGTCCCAACAGTCCGTTCCGTCCTCCATGGCGCGGAGGGCGATACCGTTCAGTGTGCGGTTATCCAAGGGTGTATAGATAAGGTGGTGGGAGTCTTCCAAGGCTTCCGTGTCTAAGCGGGCGCACTCCGTCCGCTCCGTCAGTAGGTTGTAGCGGAAGGCGTAATGCAGCTTCAGGTAGCGGTTCAGGCGTTGCGTCATTTGGCGCTGCTTCGACTCGCGGGGCTTCTCCTCCGCATCCTTTTCCGTTTTCATTTCCGCTTCCATTTTCTTCACGGCCGCATCCTTCACAGAAACCGTCTTTGTTTCAGCCTTTTCCGTCTCTATCCATTCCCTTGCCTCGCCCTGCCCGTTCAGGCTGAACATCCGCCTTGCGGGCTTTTCCTGCCGGGGTTTCCAGGTGAGGCGGACGGTGAACTCACCGTCTCCCGTGATGAAGAAGGCCTCGCCTTGGGGCAGGCGGGCGCACAGGCGGTCGAGGTCGCGGAGGAGTTCTCCGTAGGAGCGGTGGGAAGTAGGGAGGACTGTCTTACAGGGGAAGAACAACTGTTTCAGATTGGATACTAAGTTCATATAGTTTAGTTTATTGTTAAGGTTTGGTCTATATTAATTTACTTGTACTCTACTTGTACTTTACTTGTACTTTTTCTTCGCTTGTCTGTGTACTTTTCTTTCGTCTTGATACGAAAGAAAAGATACCAAAAGAAAATTGCGCTTAAGCGAGTGCGGCATCAAGCTTGCTTGAATGCAGCCGAGCGTGAGCAATTTATGCAAAGGATCAAGCGCTGAAGCTCAGAGGCTACTCCGCCCTTGTTTTTTGCTAAAAGGCAGAAACTTGCTTCGCTCAGACAGTCCGCCTTTCTTCACGCAAAAAGCAAGGGCTGCGCTTCACGCCTCTTCACTTAGGCGCGGCTGCGCGATGAGAGCGCAAATGATGCCTCTGTCATGACAGCCTTTTTCCGTCATCCCGGCCTTGAGCCGGGATCCAGTCTTCGATGCGCTGTGTTTTGTGGATCCCGCATCAAGTGCGGGATGACAGATACCGAGCACAGACGGCTTGGGTTAGCGCCAACACGCCGATGGCTCTCCGGCCTCACTGGAGGGGCGTTAAGCGGAGAGGGCGTTTTTGCGTAAAGAGCGGCATGCTGTCTGAGCGAAGCGAGTTGTGTGCCGCTTAGCAAAAACGTCCTCGGAGTAGCCCCGGAAGTGCAGACGGGGTCCTTTCTTTTTGGTACCTTTTTCGGACAAGCGAAGAAAAAGTACAAATCACACCGTAAAGATACAACATTTTGAAGCCTTTGTCAAGTCCCCCGGAGGCTTCACGGGGCGCCTTTAGCGTCTTTTATATCTTTCACACGGGATGCGGGCGCTGATATTGTAGGGTGTGAAGTTTCACGTGAAGGATGCATGTTTCACCGTATTATGTTGTATTACAGTCGCTTATAGGAGTGTGAAGGCGTGAAGGTTTCAACCGGCTTTTCCTATTCCCTTCATGTCATCACGGCCTTGAATGGAGTCTTTGCCTATGTGTGTAATGGATTCCGCATCGAGTGCGGGATGACAGATGGCATCGAGTGCGGGAAGAACGGCACGTGTTGTGAATGTGTAACGCCCCGTGTCGTGAGGGGGTAACGGCACGGGGCGTTGTATGCTGACGGCACGTGCCGTGTGGTCTTGATAGCCAAGTGGCTGTTTGGCTGTCTAAAGTGCCACTTTACGTCTCCCAAGTGGCACTTTACGGTGCTCAAGTGCCACTTTATAGGCAGTCTGTGATTGTCGATGAGGGATATGAAATCAACTTCGAGTATCTGTATCTTAACCCTGACAAAGCGGCTTCTGACCCCGATGTAAGATATACAAAGAAACGCGCTGATGAGAGTGTGTCTTATGTTTATAATGTATAGTTGAACGAAGCGGGATTTGCCGAACGTATAAATTCAACTCATTTTGATGATTATGGCGGTTTTGATTTTGAATCCACTTGTGAATATGACGAGGAAGGTCATCTTGTATTCATGTACGAAGGACGGGAAGAAAGGGAATACAAACTTACTTGGACTGACGGGGATTTAGTCAGTGTAGACAGATTGAACCGTGAGCATACTGCTGATTTCACTTATTCGGAAACACCCAATGCCAATAACCTGATGTTCTTCTATGACATTTATGGTATGGATTTAGAGGAACTGAAATATCTTTATTGGGCCGGATTACTCGGTGTATCTCCCAGGCATTTGGTGGCATCGTCATATATACATTCAGACGGATATGACCATCCGTATGAAGAATATAAGTGGGAAGACGATAAAATCTTGTCCAGACATAGCGGCGATGAGGATTGGAGTGAAGAAATCCTTTTCACGTTTGCGGATTAAGACGGAGTTATCATTTTAAATCCTTTGAAAGGGTAAACATTCTTCTTTGTCAAACTCCCCAAAGGTCAATTTAAAGACTTTTGGGGAGTTTCTGTATTGATTGAAATAAAACTATGTCTATCAATTTCCATCAGCCATACTAACTGGCGTGTTTTGTATTGTCAGTGTTTCATCACCCTCCGCCCGCAAAAAGAAAGCACCTGCTCGGCGAATAGTAGTGCGGCATGATTCAACCATGGCGGGACTTGTCTTTCCAGAGGGCCTGTTATCAAAAAGATAACAGATGTTTTGTGTGTCTCATCAGGATTCTTTACCTTTGCTAAAAAGGGATGCTAAGGCTATCTCTCTATTTAAATGAAACGACTGAAAACCATGAAGCAATCTCACTCTTGCATTGACGGACGCCACATGCGCATCTTTCTTTCTTCCACTTTCCAGGATATGGATGCGGAACGCGAGTATCTGGTGAAGAAAGTTTTTCCTCAGTTGAAAGAAGAAGCTGCCCGCCGTTTTGTCTCTGTTACAGAACTCGATCTCCGTTGGGGCATAACCTCGGAAGAGAGCCGTTCCGGCAGGGTACTTGAAATCTGCCTGGATGAAATAGACAACTCCAAGCCTTTCTTCATCGGTCTTGTAGGCAACCGCTATGGTTGGTGTCCTTCCGTTGAGGATTTCTTGTCAGATAAGGCGTTGCTGGATAAGTATCCCCAGGTGGCGGACTATCTGCAACGCGGTCTCAGCATTACAGAGATGGAAATGCAATATGCCATCTTGGGCAACGCGGACCCTTCGTGCAATGCCCTTTTCCTGTTGAAAGCATCGGATGAAACTTATGAGCTCCTGGAGGAGGATTCCGATGCCGATAAACTTCACCGCCTGCGCACGGCTATCCGTCAATCAGTGGAGGTGCAAGGAGAGGCTTGCCGTGAGGTTCTTGAATACCATACGCTGGAAGAATTGGGTGAGGCTGTGCGGCGTTTCTTCGGGCAGTTGCTTGATTGTTACTTCCCTGCGTCTGCATCTTCCGTGCATGAACGCACTTTGAATGCCCAACGTGCTTTATTGCAGCAGTTGGTAGAAGATTTTGTGCCTCTTTTTACTGAAATTTCTCAGGCTTTAAGTGACTGGGTGGCGTCCGGCACTTCCGTAAACCTTTGCCTGCTGACCGGGGAAAGAGGTTGCGGCAAGAGTGCCTTTCTGGCGCATTGGGTGGAGGAATGTTCCTGGCATGGCGGTACACCTATTCTATATTATATGGCTGAAGGCGGACAATGTACTTCCTTGGATCAGCTTTTGCGCCACTTTGCCGTTGCCTTGGCTAAACTTTCGAACTATGAATACAGCTTGGTGACAGTCAATCCGACTGAAGCTGTCCGCACCATGTTGGAAGAACATGCGGGCGATGCCTTGCCTGTCGTGGTGCTGGACGGCCTGGATGCCATGCTTTGGCTGGATGAACCGGGTATTCACCGGCTCCTTAAGCTTTTCGGCACGTGCCGTGTGGTGTTTTCCTTTGCTGAAGATTACCGCTATCGGATGGTGCTGGATGAGTATCCTGTCCATGCTCTCTCCCTTCCGTCTTTGTCTTTGCCGGAGCAAGAATACTTTATCGCGGGTTATCTGTCACAATATGGCAAACGCCTCTCTCCGTCGCAGGTCGCTTTACTGGTTGATGAGGAGAAACCCATGAACCTCTTCCGCCTGCACCTGATATTGGAAGAGTTGCGCCTGTATGGCAGTTATGAGCATCTGGATGAATACATCCGCTATTTGGTCTCTTTCCGTACGGATGAACAGTTGATGGATGCTATTCTTAACCGTTATGCGAAGACCTTTGGAAGGGAGATGGTGGTGAAGGCAGTTTGTTCTCTTTATGTCACCCTGCATGGCCTCACTGAGGATGAAGTCTGTGAATTGTTACAAATCCGCCCTTTGGACTGGTCTGCCTTTTATTGCGCGTTTAAGCAACATTTTGTCGTCTCTGGCGGTCTGCTCACTATCCGCACGGTGGCTATCCGCACGCTGATTCTGAATAGTTATTCCCATGAGATGTTACGTGCTCTCAAATCATTAATCTCTCTCTTTCGCAAGCAAAACACCTCACGTGCCTATCAGGAACTTTGTTATTTATATCGGGTCACGCGCGATGCGGAATCGCTGTACGCGCTATTGTCAGACTATGCTGTCTTTGAGTCCTGCTACAATCGCTCTCCTGAAGAGTTGGCGGATGATTGGCAATGGCTCTGTGAACGGGATGCCCGGAAATATTCTCCAGATATCTACAACGATGTTGTCCATATCAAGGAAGTAAACCGTCAAAAGCGGGTTGACCATGATAAGGTCTATCGCTTTTTGACTACTTTCTTTCCGAAGAAAAAGCGGCTTGTCTGGGAAGAATTGAAGCATGCGGAGTGGAATAGAAATCCCATGGGAGTGATGATGTCTGTCATGGACGATCATAGTATGTTGTCGATCCCTTTCCTTCTGGAATGGGGACGACAAGAAGCCACGCCCGAAGCGGCTCTCACGCATTGGGAAGCGGCTACGGAACTTTATGAATCTACAGACCTTGATGCGGAGGTTGCCTTCGAAGCCTACTTGGAACAGGCCGCTGCCTACGCCGGTCTCTATCGTTATAAGCTCGCTGCGCGTAGTTATGATGGTGCGCTGAACTTGATAGGGCGTCATTTTCCCGAAGACAAGAGTCTGTTCTCGCGTGCGATGACGGCTGCCGCTTGCTTCTTTGCTAGGGAGGGTGAGCGGGAAAAGGCTTTCGGAATGATTCAGCAGGCTTATGATGGAACCGATGAAACCATACCGCAGGAACGGTTGGAAGCGGGCATGGCTTGGTTGGAAATTGCCTCGATGCAGGAGCCTTCCCTGGATAGAAGTAGTTTGCGGCAAAAAGCTGACGAACTATTGTGGATGGTGAAATGTCAATGGGGCAGACAGAGTCAGGAATATGCCCGTTTGCTGCTTGCTTTTGCACGGATGTACATCTGTCTTGAAGAATATGGAGATGCTTGGCGGCATCGGTGGCAAGCAGTTCGTTTGTTGAAGGAGAAGCATGGGCAAGAAGTCGCTCCGTGGCGGTTGGAAGATTTCTTAGATTCACACAGTCACACGGCGTACAAATTGGGATGTTACTACAGCCGTCAGGAAGGAGAGGCAAAAGATGTGGCTGCCGCTTATTTCTGGCTTCAGAAAGCTCATGAACAGAAGGTATCCGAGGCGTTGTTCGATTCTTCTTTGTGGCAGTCGGTTTGCGAGGCTCGTATGGAGGAAATCCGCCGTTTTGAGTCGGAAGGAATGTACCGGGAGGAAGCGTATCTTTGTCGTCTGATCTTCCCCTCGGCTCACGAACCTTTGTGTGACGAGGCCATGAAGCAGCAGATGCAAGACGAGTGTGAGGCCTGTAATTGTCGGTTGGCCGTGGCATGGCGGAATGTCTGCATGAAAGTTTCTTCGTTGGGACTTTCTCTGCGGGATGAAAGTATGCCACAGCTCGTCAGGCGGGTCGGTGCCACTAGAGCCTTTTGTTATATGAAAGTCACGTTACTTCGTAGTTGGTGTCTACTAAAACAGCAATACCCTAATTGGCTGCATGAAGTTACGTTGATGAACGAGGCTGGAGTGGTCAATGACGATGGCATCCTTACGTTGGCAGAGTCTGCCATAGATAAGAAACTGCAGCGCCTGCTCGTCTATCTGGTGGAACTGTCTATCGAACTGGAAGGTTGGGAAATTGCCAACAACGAAATCTGTCTGACCCGCGAGAGAAAAAGAATAGAGGAGGCCATGAAATGCAAATGACGGGTACTGATAAGGGATTTATCCCTAATCAGTCCTTTCTGCTTATCTTAAACCCGAGTTTTACGATGAGTTTTAGAGTTGCTTGGGCGGTGTTGCGGTCGTACTCTTTTTCTGATTCGGGTAGCTCCTCGTAGGGAACTAAGCAAGGGTGTTCTTTCAGGCTTTCATTGCGCTGAGGACCGTAGGTCCATCCTTCGGTCATGCGCCCTTGTGACCATACTTCGTGTACGTTCTTTGCTATTTGTTCTGACAGTGCTACAAGTTCTTTGGGTAGTTCGATATCCTGTGTATTGATTGGTTGCGGTTGGTATTTCTTTTCCATAATATGAAATTTGTTATAAATCCACGTCATTAATGATGCCCATGATAATATCCTTGTCATGGACTATATCTTCCTCTGTAAGCTGATCGTTGGGAACGATGTTGTTGTGTACAAAACGATTTTTATACCATCTGTCTACATCCACCATCTTTCCGTTGTCCTCTTTTTGTCCTTTCCTGTCTATCTCTTGTTGCTCGTGCTCATGGGGTTTGCGATACCCCAACAGAAGTTTCTCCACGCACCAGCGGTTGTGTTCCACCATGCAAAGCTGCTTTATTTCGTCTTGCGATACCTGTTTGCCCTTGCATAGGGTAAATGAACGCATCCGGATGTCTTTGAAATAGGCATTGTAGAGGTTGGACCACTGTAGGGCTACACTCAGTTTTTTCCACAACGCATGGGGCGTCGTGTCGGCAGGCTTTCCGTTATAATGATAGTTTATTAATTGGGCTTCCTCCTGTTTGTTATGGTCCATGTCGTAACAGTTGGCCAACATTCCATAGGGATAAAGGTTGGAATACTTGCAATACTTTCCTTCACTTTCCGACTGGTTGAGCATGGTCAGCAGTGCGTCGGAAGACTTGATTCGCACCAATACGGGAATCCTGCGCTCATACACCTCGTTGGGCAGGGACATGGCAATCTCCGTGTTGATGCTTGGAGTACTGAGGCTTAGGACGATAGTTGTGACATGGGTTCCATCAATGCTGCACTTGCTGAGGTAATTCTGGATGTTTGGCGACTCCACGGCTCCTTTGATAAATTCAAACTTTAAGTCGAGGAAGTCTGCATTGTTGCCCTTAAAATGGGTTGGTGGCAGGATTTGTTCGAATGCTGTCTCTTTCGTGAAGTCCCGATAGGTCGCCGATGAGATTTCGAACAAACCTTGATAGCGGTTTCTAAAGGCATTCATCTCTCTATCTGCATTCGCATCAATGAATGTAATCTGACTCTTGAGCCTGTTATCTCGGCAGAAATTGGGAAAGTGGAGCAGATGGGCGGCGAATGTGCTCATGGCCACGCCCATTCGCCCCATACCTACTATAATCAGATGCACGGTCTTGTCGCTGTCGAAAGTTATTGGTTCTCTGTCCAAGGGTGGATAAATCACTCTTACATGGCCTTTCGTATAACCTTTTGTTACAAAAACTTTCTTAGCCCATGACTCATAAAAGTTGAAGGGGTGGAAATCTATGTGTTTACGCCACTCTGACGAAAGGTCTGTGACCTGAAAAGCTGCGAAAGTCGCCTGATTTTCAAATTGTACAGCTACTGGAATTGCCTCTGCATCGGCTTGCTTCTTGCCTGTGCTGCATAGTTCTGAAATCATACGCAGTGATTCTATGTTCATAGAGTCTTTGTCTGTTTCATTGGACTCTCCGATGAGGAATACAGCTTTTGCATCTGGAATACACAGTGTTTGCAAATCTTCTAATGAGTTACGCTTTCCGCGATAGATGATGATTCGTGTTTCTTTTCCTTTATCAAGCACATTGTGTATACGCGAGCGAACGTTTTCGGCTTCTTCGGTACTTTGCACCAATATATATGATCCCTTGTATTTGCTCTCATTGCATATTTGATTGATGAGAGAAGGCACCAAATCGTCTGTTCCGATTACCACAATATGACCTTTGAGAGTATAATGGGTTTCTCCGTTTTTTACCTTGTTGATATGAACATCAAGCATGTTGGTCAGTACGGATATGAACATGCCTGTCATCATGATGAGTCCTGTGATGGATACAATGATGGCAAAACTGCGTGTACCGGGCTTCATGGTTTCAATGGCGCCGGGGTCGATAAACAGGGTGATGAGTTTCATTAATCGCCCCATTTTCTGTTCTGATTCTATGCCCGTTTCATCGAAAGCAAACAGGTAACTTAATAAGAAAAGAATTGTGAATACAATCACGATGGCACACGTCAGCCATACCAACTGACGTGTACCACGTTCGGAAAAGGAACGGTCGAAGTTAAGCTGTGGGTGGCGAAGGATTTCGCGTATATGTATTCTGTGTTTCATTACTCTTTGTTTCCTCATCAGTAGTTCAGGTGAAACTCCACCACCGCCTCGATGCCTTTTCGCAGGATGTCCAGCGGCATGTTCTCGTTGGGCGAGTGGATGGCGTTGCTTTCCAAGCCGAAGCCCATGAGCACCGTCTTGACGCCCAGCACCTGTTCGAAAGTGGCGATGATGGGGATGCTGCCGCCGCGGCGCACGGCCAACGGCTTCCGTCCGAAAGCCTTTTCGAAGCCTTTCTCAGCCGCCTGATAGGCGGGAAGAGTGATGGGGCAGACGTAGCCCTGACCGCCGTGCATGGGTGTCACCTTCACTTGCACCGTCTCAGGGGCTATGCTCCGGATATAGTCGGCAAAGAGTTGTGAAATCTTATGGTGATCCTGGTGCGGGACGAGGCGGCACGACACTTTGGCGTATGCCTTTGACGGCAGCACCGTCTTCGAACCTTCACCCGTGTAGCCACCCCAGATGCCACAGACGTCAAAGGACGGGCGGCAACTGTTGCGCTCCAGTGTACTGTAACCTTTCTCACCAAATAGGGCTTTCACGCCGATAGCCTGTTTGTACTTCTCCTCGTCGAAGGGGATGCGGGCTATCATGTCGCATTCGGCCCGGGGCACCTCCTCTACATCATCGTAGAAGCCGGGGACGGTAATGCGTCCGTCGGCATCAACCACGCGGGCTAGCATCTGGCACAGCACGTTGATGGGATTGGCCACCGCTCCGCCGAAGTGTCCTGAGTGGAGGTCTCTGTTAGGTCCTGTCACCTCGATTTCCCAGTAGGCCAGTCCGCGCAGGCCGGTGGTCAGCGAGGGCAGGTCGGCTCCCAGCATGCTGGTGTCCGACACCAGAATGATGTCAGCCTTCAGTAACTCTTTATGTTCCTGGCAGAACGCTTCCAGGCTGGGCGAGCCTATCTCTTCCTCACCTTCGAAGATGAATTTCACGTTGTGTGTCAGCAGGCTGTTTTTCACCAAGTATTCAAAGGCCTTTACCTGGATGAACGATTGCCCTTTGTCGTCGTCAGCGCCGCGTGCCCAGATGTGTCCGTCGCGCACTTCGGGCTCGAAGGGGGCGCTTTTCCACAACTCCAGCGGCTCGGCGGGCATCACGTCGTAGTGGGCGTAGACCAGGACGGTCTTTGCTTCGGGGTTCACGGTCTTTTGCGCAAACACCATCGGGGTGCCTTGCGAGGGCATCACCATCGCTTCGTCGGCGCCTGCTTCGAGCAGCAGTTGGCGCCAGCGTTCGGCACAGGCCAGCATGTCGTCGTGATGTTCAGGCTTGGCGCTGATGCTGGGGATGCGGATGAGGCTGAACAGTTCGTCCAGCATGCGGGGTTCGTTTTCGGAGATATAAGTCTTGATCATAAGCGGGATAAGTATTACACATTATAATATATATAGGTGTGGACGGGATTTGCTACAGCTGTGTCGTCCGGTCTATCAGGTAGAAGTCCAGGATGGTCAGTGCCGCCATGGCCTCCACGATGGGCACGGCGCGCGGCAGCACGCATGGGTCGTGGCGTCCGCGGGCTTTCAGCGTGGTGTCCACACCGTCCAGGTTCACCGTGTGTTGCTCCATCAGTACAGTGGCCACCGGCTTGAAGGCCACGCGGAAGTAGATGTCCTGTCCGTTGCTGATGCCTCCCTGGATGCCGCCCGAGTGATTGGTGTGGGTGGTGATGCGTCCGGCGTTGTTGTAGAACACGTCGTTCTGCTCCGATCCCTTCATCTTCAGTCCCTTGAATCCGTCGCCATACTCGAAAGCCTTGGCCGCATTGATGCTCAGCATGCCCGAAGCCAGTGCCGCCTGCAGCTTGCCGAATACCGGCTGCCCCAGTCCGACGGGGCAACCCGTGATGACGCAGGTGATGACGCCGCCTATCGTGTCGCCCTCGGCTTTCACCTCGGTGATGAGTTTTTCCATCTCTTTTGCTTTCTCCGGATCGGGACAGCGGACGGGGTTCGTTTCCGTCAGATCCAGGTCATAGGCCGTGTAGTTCTCCTCCAACCGGATGGGCCCCACCTGCGACGTGTAGGCCGTGATGCGGATGCCCAGTTGGCGCAGAGCCAGCTTGGCCAGTGCGCCCGCCACCACGCGCGAGATGGTTTCGCGGGCCGACGAACGTCCGCCGCCGCGGTGGTCGCGGATGCCATACTTCGTCTTGTAGGTATAGTCGGCGTGCGAAGGGCGGTACACGTTCTTCAGATTGTCATAATCACCGGATTGCTGGTTCTCGTTCCACACGATGAAGCCGATGGGGCAGCCTGTCGACTTGCCCTCGAAGATGCCCGAGAGGAATTCCACCCGGTCCGCCTCCTTGCGCGGAGTGGTGAGGTCCGACTGCCCCGGACGTCGGCGGTCCAGTTCTTTCTGCACAAAGTCCGGGTCGATGAAGATGCCTGCGGGAAAGCCGTCTATGACTCCCCCGATACCTTTGCCGTGCGACTCGCCGAAGCTGGTCAGACGCAGGATGTTTCCGAATGAGTTGAACATAGTTCAGATGCTTTAAAGGGTTGTATAAAAAAAGTCTGCGTGCTTTGTATGGCCTTGGATGGCCTGTTTCACAGTATAAAAATAAGGAATAGTTTCCGATGCCGCAAATTTTGCGACCGATTTCTTTCGCCGCTCTTCGCGGACCGCTTGCGGATAGGGCTTATGAATGCGCGAGAATATTAAAAATGGAACATTAATTTATGGCAACTGGACTTGCAGAACTCGTATAAGGCACTTATCTTTGCGGTCGAATTAAAAGATGGGATATTTTTCCCGCTAACGAGTAGAAACTTATTATTAATTAAACGTGTTTTTTTATGATGAAAAAGAATTTGTTTTATCTCTTTGCATTGATTTGCTCAATGGGGTTGCTTGCGTCTTGCGGTGAGGACGATCCGGACTACACGCAAGTGATTGACACGGAAATCGCCGGCGGCTACAAGGGCGAGTTGAATGTGAAAGTCGATGGTAAAGACTTGGGTACCTCCTATCAGCAGATTACGGTGGAGAAAGCCGGTGCCACGGCCATCAATCTGCATATCAAAGATTTCTCCTTTATGAGCATTCCGGTGGGTGACGTGGACCTGATGAATTGTCCGTTGTCTGAAAACGCCGGTGCCTATACCTTTACGGGAACTACTACGGTGACGGTAGCAACTGCCGGACTGGATGCTGCGGTGGATGCCCAAGGCTCAGTGTCCGACGGTGCGCTGTCTTTGAACCTGACTATCCAGGCTACGCTTGGCGAGTTGTCGCAGAATGTCGCCGTGACTTTCAATGGTACCAAGCTGAGCGGCACGGAAGGTACGGGAGCCGATATCACTGCCTTCTCCTTTGACAACGAGAGCGTTTCCGAGCAGCCGGTTATCAATGCCGACAATACGATAACTTTTAAAGTGCTCGAAGGTGCGGACCTCACGAAGCTTGCTCCTACGATTGAAATATCCGAAGGCGCTACAGTGACTCCCGCTTCGGGCGTGGCTCAGGACTTCTCCAATGGTCGGGTGGTTACTTATACCGTTGTATCCGAGGATTATGGAACGACGAAAGTCTACAAAGCTTCGGTAGCAGGTGCGCAAACCTTGCTGGCATTTACGTTCGAGGAGTGGGATACGGTAACGCCGAGTGATGAAATTGAACCCTATGTTTCTCCCCTGCCTCTTGACGTTTTGGCTACGCCGAATGAAGGTGCTCAATTAATAAATGGCACGTCTGCCCCTGTTGGCTATCCGGTTGTGATAGAAGAAGATGGATATGAAGGCAGAGCGGCTAAACTGATTACACGTGACGCCCGTAATTCGTTGGCAGCTGTCATTAAGGCCTACATTACTGCCGGTTCTGTATTTACGGGTTCTTTCGAATATAATATGTTAGCTGCCTTGCAGCCCGGCGGTGCGCTTAAGATGACTCATTTCGGTGTTGCTTATGACAAGAAACCTGTAAGATTTAAAGGTGTGTACAAGTACGCTCCCGGCACTCCTTTTATCAGAACCACTGACGGTGTGGCGACTGAGACGGAAGAAGTGGATGAATGTAGCATTCAGGCAGTTCTCTATACCATAACTTCTGCGGACGAGACCTTGGATGGAACCAATATTGATAGCGACGACGAACGTATCGTGGCAAGAGCCAGACTGGAAGACGGTACTGCCAAGAGCGATTGGACAGAGTTTGATTTGAGCTTTACGTGGAAGGAAGGTGTCACTTATGATGCAGAGAAAACATATAAGTTGGCTATCGTCTGCTCCGCAAGTAAAGATGGGGCAAACTTTAATGGTGCAGCCAACAGTACCTTGATTGTTGACAATCTGGAAGTAATCGGTGAATAGCCACCCCGAATATAGCGAACTTGAAAAGCTGTCTCCCTCACCGGAGGCAGCTTTTTTATGCTTTCTCTATTCTTCGTGTGTCATGAGAAAAGGGTGAAGCAGGCGCTCAAGGTTTCCTACAAGTTTTCAGGTGTTTTTCAGATACCGCCTGAATACTTTTCAGAAGCCTTTCTGAAAGCTTTTCAGGCGCTATCCTGAATACCTTTCAGGTAGTATCCTGAATACTTTTCAGGTAGTAACCTGAAAACCTTTCAGACGGCGCCTGAAAACTCTTCAGGCAGTATCTGAAACTTGTTCAGGCCATATCTGAATAAAAGCTGAAAGCCTGTTTACTGTTTGTCGGACAGTAAACAGGCTTTCGGATTAAGTGGATATATGCCGGGACGGTTTGGATCAGAAGGAATAGCCGAAGCCGGCGTTCAGGTAGATGGGATACATGGCAAAGGTGATGGTCTGAAAGTCTTTTTGGAAGATGTCGTTCAGTCCCCATGTCAGGTCGGCATAGACGTTCAGGTGCTTGAAGGCCCGCCATTCACCGCCCAGCTGTACGCCCCACTGGAACTTGCGCAGGTCGTTGGAGAAGTCGTAGGTGGCGATGCTTTCACCGCTGAAGTCTACGCGCTGTCCCGTAGCGTCGGGCGTGCGGAGGTGGCCTTCATAGACGTGTCCGCTGAAGTTGCCGTCCATCATGTAGGAGAAGTAAGGGCCTGCGGTCAGCTTCCAGCGGCTGCTTATTTTGTAGTTGGCCAGGACGGGAAAGGTCAGGTAGGAGTTGTTCACCTTGGTCTTGACGTTTCCTGTCCAGAGGCCGGCCAGAGGTCGTCCGTTGTCGGCGTTGATAATCTCCATCCGGTAGTTCTTTGTGCCGGCGTCGGTTTTCATCTTTTTGCTTTCCAACCGCACACCGAAGGTGATGCCCCATTTCTTCTTCTTGTCGAGCCACTTCGTCGTGTTGCCTTCGATGGAGATGGCTACGCCTCCGGGGCGGTAGCTGTTGATGCTTCTGATTTCCGCCGGGAGGGGCAGGGGCGAGGTGCCTCCGATGCTGAATCCGGCTTTCAGTGCGTATTCCCATCCATGCAGATAGGATTGGATGATGCCTTGGTTTCTGTCTTCCTGCGCGGCGAGCTTTGTGCCGGCCAGCAGGAGGAGGAAGGACAGGGTTGCTATGCGTCGGGTCAGTCTGTTGTTCATAATGCTTGTACGTTTCAGGTTGTTTATTGGTCTTCTTCACAAATCAGTTCCACTTCGTCGAGGTAGAGCGTGCTTCCCACGGCTCCCCTGAAGTAGGCACCGTCGATGCTCGAGGAGAACACGAGGGCCAGCTTGTACTTGCCGTCCGCCAGCCGTTGCGCGTCGATGTTCTTTCCGTTCCGGCTTTCAAAGGGGAGGTCGAAGGCGGTCCAGGTGTCGGTCTCCACGGCGTCTGCCTGGTTGATGCGGGCCATCAGCACGATGCTCGGGTGAACCAGGGAGTTGCTTCCGTCGAGCATGAAGGCGTTGTCTTCGGCTTCGTACAGGACGGCGTAGATGTCGAAGGAGTCTTGCTTGCCGTCTACCGTTTGGCCGTTCTCGGTGTAGACTTCACCCCGCTTGAATTTATAATAGCCTTTCAGGCGGGTGGGTGTCTTGTAGAACTGCACGCCGAAGTGGGTGGCGGCGGGGGCGTTGTCGAGCGCGCTGCTCAGGTCGAACGAGCCGGTGAACAGGTTGCCGGCGGCAATGTGCATGCCCGCCATGGCACCGAGACTGCCCGTGTTGCGGGTTTCCAGCTTGACGCATTTGCTGCCTTCGTAGCCCTCGTCAACCTGCACGGTCGGGTAGTCTTGCGGCGTGCTGGCCATTGCGGTCAGTTCGTATCCCGGATTGGCGCTGCACCATTGCAGGGTGCGCAGCAGGCCGTCGGAGGTCACCGGTTCTTCTTCCAACAGGATGTGATAGGGCTCATTGCTGTTCTGCAGACGTTCGAAGTGGTAACGGGAGGGCAACTCCATCAGGATGACGTTGAGCTGATATTCCACGCGGTTGGACCCATCTTCCGAGATGACCGTCATCCGGCGCGTGTGGTTGCCGTTGTCGAAGTTGAGTACGGCCGTATAGGTGCCGTCTTCGTTCGCGGTGACATCGCTGTCGCCCTCTGTGCGGTCGGCAATCTCGAGGGTGGCCCCTTCGGGGATGGTGAATGTCAGCGTCTGGCGGGACAAGTCAGCGCCTTTGTTGACATAAATGTTGAATCCCCGGTTGTTGTTGATGGCGTTGGTGAATTGCACGTCCGTCCCCGTGCACGCGTCTATGGCTGCTTCTACGTTCAAGGCTTCGTCCTGTATGCAGGCGGACAAGGCGGCGGTCAGCAGGAAGCAAGGCAATAATTGTTTGACTTTCATAAAGTAATATCGTAAAATGAATTGGTGGCAAAGTTACATTTCTTTTTGGAAATACAGGCATTTACGTTGCATTAAATTCTCTATGCCTGCTATTTGTCGGATAAAACGTTTTTCATACCTTTGCATGCACGTAATTTTTGTAACAAAATGATATCAGCAGCAGAAAGAAAACAGATAATAGCCCTCGTGAAGCGCGAAGTGGTTCCGGCCATCGGATGTACGGAGCCGATTGCCGTGGCTCTGTGTGTGGCCAAGGCGGCAGAGACGCTGGGTGTCAGGCCGGAGAAAGTAAGCGTGTGGCTCAGTACCAACATCCTGAAGAACGCCATGGGTGTGGGCATTCCCGGCACGGGCATGATCGGCCTGCCCATCGCCATCGCCTTGGGTGTCCTGATCGGGAAATCGGAGTATCAGTTGGAAGTGTTGAAGGACTGCACGCCCGAAGCGGTGGAAGCCGGCAAGCGCTTCATCGAGGAGAAACGCATCTCCATCGCACTGAAACCGGACATCAAGGAAAAGCTATATATAGAGGCGTGTTGCGAGGCCGGGGCAGACCGTGCGACGGCCGTCATAGCCGGCGGGCATACTTCGTTTGTCTATCTGGCGCACAATGGTGACGTCCTGCTCGACAAGCAGACGGCGGGGAGCGACGAGAAAGAAGAGGCCGTTCCCGAGCTGACGTTCCACAAGGTCTATGACTTTGCGATGACGGCCCCGTTGGACGAGATCCGTTTTATCCTTGATACGGCCCGGGTGAACAAGGCGGCGGCCGAGCAGTCCTTTAAGGGCGATTATGGCCATGGGCTCGGCAAGTTGCTCCGTGGCAACTATGAACATAAGATTATGGGAGACAGTGTCTTTTCCCACATTCTTTCTTATACGTCGGGTGCCTGCGACGCACGCATGGCCGGAGCCATGATCCCCGTGATGAGCAATTCGGGCAGCGGCAACCAGGGTATTTCGGCCACGATTCCGGTGCTGGTGTATGCCGAGGAGAACGGCAAGTCGGAAGAAGAACTGATACGTGCGCTGATGCTGAGCCATCTGACCGTGATTTATATCAAGGAAAGCCTGGGGCGCCTGTCGGCCTTGTGTGGCTGCGTGGTAGCCGCCACCGGCTCCAGCTGCGGCATCACCTGGTTAATGGGAGGTACTTACGAGCAGATTACGTATGCCATTCAGAACATGATAGCCAATCTGACTGGCATGATTTGCGACGGCGCCAAGCCCAGTTGTGCGCTGAAGGTGACGACCGGTGTGTCGACCGCGGTCCTCTCTGCTATCATGGCGATGGAGAATCGTTGCGTCACTTCCGTCGAAGGCATTATCGACAAGGATGTAGACCAAAGCATTCACAACCTGACCAAAATCGGGTCGCAGGGAATGAACGAGACGGACAAGCTGGTGCTCGACATGATGACGCATATAGGAGGAAATTGAGGAGTGAAAAATGAAGAATGAAGAATTTTCTTGGACATCGACATCCTTGAGAATTCTTCATTCTTCATTCTTCATTAATTTAGTGGCAGCAGCCGTCACCGCAGTCGCCGTCGCCACAGCATCCTCCGCCGCATCCACCGCAACCGCCGCTCATCATGCGTGCCATCTCGGCCAGCTCTTCGTTGGTGGCGGGGCGGCTGGTCACCACTTCGCCTACAAAGTTCAGGTCACATCCGGCCAGCGGATGGTTCATGTCCATCACGACCACATCGTCCTTTACTTCCACGACGCTGCCGTTGATGTGTTGACCTTCAGCCGTCAGGAGCGGAATCACGGCGCCTTCCTTGATGCGCGTGTCGTCGAATTTTCCGTCGATGAGGAAGATGTTCTTGGGCAGGTCTATGATATGGTCCTCGTCATATTCGCCGTAAGCGTCGGCGCTGGCGATGGTAAAGTCGAATTTGTCACCTGCATTCAGGTCTTTCAGTTGGTTTTCAAAAGCTTCCAGCGTCAGTCCCAGTCCCGAGATGAACTGGAAAGGGTGTTCGACGGTAGCCTCTTCCGTGAAATCGCGTTCCCCGTCTTCCACGGTGTATAGCTTGTAAGCTACGGTAATGTACTTGTTAGTTTCCATTCTTATAATATATTCTTTGTTAGTTTCTTTGAGTGGGCAAAGATACGAATTATTTCCGGTTCTTCCGTCAAATCTTTAGTTGAATGTGTTTAGTGACTTGGTGTGATAAACTGTAGCGTTTTATGCGCTGAAAGTTGCATTTTAGAGTGCAAACATCATTTTTTTCTTCAAACTGTTTGGTAATTCTAAAAAACCGCTTACCTTTGTAGCGTGTTAAGTAACAACAACGGATTAAAACAAAAAGAAATCATGAGGAACCATACATCCATTAACCTGGCAGTCCTGCACATTATTCGCGTCGTGGTCTTGAGGTCAAGAGCGTGAGAAAGGTTCGTGCATGTATGCGTTTCAAAATCAGAAAATACAAATTCAGCCTTTCTCACTATGTGGGAGAGGCTTTTTAGTTTGTGAAAGGAGACAGAAAGAAGATGAAACACCGGTTACGTAGTTCGTTCAGTACAGAAGGCCGACGCATGGCCGGAGCACGTGCGTTGTGGGTGGCCAACGGGATGAAGCGCGAGCAGATGGGAAAGCCCGTTATCGCCATCGTCAACTCGTTCACCCAATTTGTGCCGGGGCACGTCCACCTGCATGAGGCAGGCCAGTTGGTCAAGAAGGAAATCGAGAAATTAGGATGCTTTGCCGCTGAGTTCAACACCATCGCCATCGATGACGGCATCGCTATGGGGCACGACGGCATGCTCTACTCGTTGCCTTCAAGGGATATCATAGCTGATAGCGTGGAGTATATGGTCAACGCCCACAAGGCCGACGCCATGGTGTGCATCAGCAATTGTGACAAGATTACGCCGGGCATGCTGATGGCTGCCATGCGCCTGAACATTCCGGCGGTGTTCGTGTCGGGCGGTCCGATGGAAGCCGGTGAGTGGAAAGGCCGTCACCTGGATTTGATAGACGCCATGATTCAATCGGCGGATGAGTCGGTGAGCGATGAAGACGTTGCCAAGATAGAACAACACGCTTGTCCTACGTGCGGATGTTGCTCGGGCATGTTCACCGCGAACTCGATGAATTGCCTTTGCGAAGCCATTGGCTTGGCTTTGCCAGGGAATGGCACCATCGTCGCCACGCACGAAAATCGCATCAAACTTTTCAAGGACGCCGCCAAACTGATTGTGGAGAACGCCTATAAATATTATGAAGACGGAGACGAAAGTGTGCTTCCCCGCAGCATTGCCACCCGTCAGGCTTTCCTCAACGCCATGACGCTGGACATCGCCATGGGAGGCTCCACCAATACCGTACTCCATCTGTTGGCCATCGCTCACGAGGCGGGAGCCGACTTCCACATGGAGGACATCGACATGCTCTCGCGCCGGACGCCCTGCCTGTGCAAGGTGGCTCCCAACACGCAGAAGTATCACGTGCAGGACGTCAACCGGGCGGGAGGTATCGTGGCCATCATGGCCGAACTGGCTAAAGGAGGCTTAGTGGACACAAGCACAAAGCGGGTAGACGGCATGACCTTGGCCGAAGAAATAGACCAATATGACATCACCAGCCCAAATGTATGCAAGAAAGCCTTGAAGAAATATGCCAGTGCTCCTGGCGGGAAGTTCAACCTGAAGATGGGTTCGCAAGATACCTATTATAAAGAATATGATACCGACCGCGCCGCGGGTTGCATCCGCGACCTGGAGCACGCCTATAGCAAGGACGGAGGCTTGGCGGTGCTGAAGGGGAACATCGCCCAAGATGGTTGTGTGGTGAAAACCGCCGGTGTGGATGAAAGCATCTGGCGTTTCAGCGGGCCGGCACGGGTGTTCGACTCACAAGAAGCGGCCTGCGAAGGCATCTTGGGCGGCAAGGTGCAGAGCGGGGATGTGGTGGTCATCACGCACGAAGGTCCCAAAGGCGGGCCGGGCATGCAGGAGATGCTCTATCCTACCTCGTATATTAAGTCACGCCACTTAGGCAAGGAATGCGCCCTCATCACCGACGGACGTTTCAGCGGAGGGACATCGGGATTGAGTATCGGACACATCTCGCCAGAAGCCGCCGCGGGAGGCAACATTGGTAAGGTGCAGGACGGGGACATCATCGAGATAGACATCCCGAACCGCAGCATCAACGTGCGTCTGACGGATGCCGAACTGGCCGCACGGCCGATGACGCCTGTCACCCGCCAACGGGAAGTGTCGAAGGCACTGAAAGCGTATGCGGCTTTAGTAAGCTCGGCGGACAAGGGAGCGGTGAGGGTGATTGATTAATGGTTAGTGATGAATGAAGAATGATTAATCACTAATCACTAAAAACATTCCCTTTGTCATGTTGAGCGGAGCGAAGCGAAGTCGAAACATCTCACATAGTGCTACATGAGACCCTTCGACTACGCTCAGGGTGACAGGCAGAGAAAAATTGTAAATTGTAAATGGTTAAACTGTAAATTGTAAATGGATAATTTGATAACCGGGGCGGAAGCCCTGATGCGGGCGTTGGAGCACGAAGGGGTAAGGACCATTTTCGGATACCCGGGAGGAAGCATCATGCCGGTGTTTGACGCGCTCTACGACCATCGCAAGACATTGAACCACATCTTGGTACGCCACGAACAAGGTGCCACGCACGCCGCGCAAGGTTTTGCCCGGGTGTCGGGCGAGGTAGGCGTGTGTCTGGTGACCAGCGGGCCGGGAGCCACGAATACCATTACGGGAATAGCCGACGCCATGATAGACAGTACGCCCATCGTGGTGATAGCCGGACAGGTGGCCACGAGTTTTCTGGGCACGGACGCTTTTCAGGAAGTGGACTTGGTGGGCGTCACGCAACCTATCTCGAAATGGAGCTACCAGATACGCCGCGCCGAGGACGTGCCTTGGGCGGTGGCAAGGGCTTTCTACATCGCCCGTAGCGGAAGGCCGGGCCCCGTGGTGCTGGACTTCGCCAAGAACGCGCAGACGGACAAGATGGAATACGCTCCGGTGACGGTAGACTTTATCCGTAGTTACATGCCCGTCCCGGAGACAGACCCGGAAAGCATCCGGCAGGCGGCAGACCTCATCAATGGGGCTGAACGTCCCTTGGTATTGGTAGGCCAAGGGGTGGAACTGGGCAATGCGCAGAAAGAACTCCGTGCCTTCATTGAGAAAGCGGGATTGCCCGCCGGATGTACGTTGCTGGGACTCTCCGCCTTACCGTCCGACCATCCGCTCAACAAGGGGATGCTGGGCATGCACGGCAACCTGGGGCCGAACATCAACACCAACAAGTGTGACGTGCTGATAGCCGTGGGCATGCGCTTCGACGACCGGGTGACGGGGAATGTGAATACTTATGCCAAGCAGGCGAAGATTATTCACTTCGACATCGATCCCGCTGAAATCAACAAGAACATAAAGGTAGACGTGGCCGTGTTGGGCAATTGCAAGGATACGCTGGCCGCCGTGACGGAACTTTTGCAGCTCGCCACACACCAAGAATGGCTGGATAGCTTCCGTGTTTACGAGGAAGTGGAAGAAGAAAAGGTAATCCGTTCCGAACTCCACCGTCCCGCCGGGCGCGAACTGAGCATGGGTGAGGTGGTGCGTGCCGTCAGTGAGGCCACGGGCAACAAAGCCATCCTCGTGACCGACGTGGGCCAGAACCAGATGATGTCCGCCCGCTACTTTAAATATACGCAAGAACGTAGCATCGTCACTTCGGGCGGCTTGGGTACCATGGGCTTCGGCCTGCCCGCCGCCATCGGGGCGACCTTCGGACGGCCGGATCGCACGGTGTGTGTGTTCATGGGTGAC
Organism: uncultured Bacteroides sp.; assembly: GCA_944319875.1. Taxonomy (GTDB): domain Bacteria; phylum Bacteroidota; class Bacteroidia; order Bacteroidales; family Bacteroidaceae; genus Bacteroides. Next base: position 17,418 of record CALUFR010000011.1, on the reverse strand, counting down.
GGAGGATTGCAGATGAACCTGCAGGAGTTGGGTACCGTAATGGAACAACAGGCTCCGGTGAAAATGATCTTGCTCAACAACAACTACCTGGGCAACGTACGCCAATGGCAGGCCATGTTCTTCAACCGCCGCTACTCCTTCACGCCGATGCTCAACCCCGACTACATGCAGATAGCCGCCGCATACGGCATCCCTTCCCGCCGGGTGATGGAGCGCACGGATTTGCCGTCCGCCATCGCCGAGATGCTGGCCGCGGAAGGTCCGTTCCTGTTGGAGGTCTGTGTGGAGGAAGAAGGCAACGTCATGCCGATGACGCCTCCGGGTGGTTCGGTGAACCAAATGCTGCTGGAATGCTAAAAAAGAATGTTATGGAAAAGAAACTATATACCATCATCGTTCATTCGGAGAACATCGCCGGCCTGCTCAACCAAGTGACGGCGGTTTTCACCCGCAGGCAAATCAACATCGAGAGCCTGAACGTGTCCGCCTCGTCCATCGCGGGGATACACAAGTACACCATCACCGCCTGGACCGATTCGGACACCATCGAGAAAGTGGTGAAGCAAATCACGAAGAAGATAGACGTCATACAGGCGCACTATTTCACGGATGATGAAATCTATCAGCACGAGATAGCGCTCTACAAGCTCACGACGCCCGCCCTGGAGCAGACGCCCGAAGTGTCGAAAGTGATCCGCAAGAACCATGCCCGCATCGTGGAGGTTAACCCCGTATTCTCCATCGTGGAGATGAACGGCGTAAGCGATGACATCACCCGCCTTTACGAGGAATTGCAGACCTACAATTGCGTGCTCCAGTTCGTCCGTTCGGGGCGTGTGGCCATCACCACCAGCTGCTTCGAGCGGGTCAACGAATACCTGGCGGAGCGGAAGGCGAAGTACGAGAAGGAGAAAACAATGGACAATTGATAATTTCAAGGGTCTGTTAATTGTCAATTATCAATTCTCAATTATCAATTAAAAAAATGAACAAGATAGGAACCTATAAATTCGTGGCGGAGCCTTTCCACGTGGACTTTACGGGAAGGTTGACGCTGGGCGTATTGGGCAACCACCTGCTCAATTGCGCCGGATTTCACGCCACCGAACGGGGCTTCGGCATGGCTACACTGAATGAGGACAACTATACGTGGGTGCTCTCCCGCCTGGCCATTGAGATGGATGAGATGCCCCGCCAGTACGAGGACTTCGGCGTGCAGACGTGGGTGGAGAATGTCTACCGGCTCTTCACCGACCGAAACTTTGCCGTCACCGACAAGGACGGACGGCGCATCGGCTACGCACGCTCCGTATGGGCGATGATCAACATGACTACGCGCAAGCCTGTCGACTTGCTGGCCATGTATGACGGGCACATAGCGGACTATGTATGCGACGAGCCGTGTCCCATTGACAAGCCTTCGCGCATCAAGGTGCAGGCTACGGAACCCGTTTGTACCCTCCGGGCCAAGTATAGCGACATCGATGTCAACGGACACGTGAACAGCATCCGCTACATTGAGCACATCCTCGACCTCTTCCCGCTGGACGACTACCGCAACCGTCGTGTCCACCGCTTCGAGATGGCCTATGTGGCGGAGAGTTACTACGGTGATACCCTATCCTTCTATTTGGACGATGAGGGAGACGGGCACTATGCCGTGGAGATAAAGAAAGGGATAGAAGTAAAGGAGACTGTATGCAGGGCGTTAGTGGCCTTTGCAGGTGTTTAGTTTTGAGATTTCAGATTTATGATTTCAGAGTTTAGTCCTGTCACCCTGAGCGTAGTCGAAGGGGCTCACATAACACTTACACTGCGCTACGTGAGATGTCTCGACAAGCTCGACATGACAATTCTAAATGAAATCAGAACTCATAAATCAGAAATCTAAACTCATAAATCTAAAATCAGAAATCATTAAATACTAACTAAAACGAAAGTAAAATGGCACAAATGAATTTTGGCGGTGTGATGGAGAATGTCATCACCCGCGAAGAATTTCCCTTGGAGAAAGCTCGTGAGATACTGAAAGATGAGACCATCGCCGTTTTGGGCTATGGCGTACAGGGTCCCGGACAGGCCTGCAACCTGCGCGACAACGGTTTCAACGTCATCGTAGGCCAACGTCCCGGCAAGACATACGACAAGGCCGTGGCCGACGGATGGGTGCCGGGTGAGACGCTCTTCAGCATCGAGGAGGCCGCCCAGAAGGGTACCATTGTCTGCATGTTGCTCAGCGACGCCGCACAGATTGCCGTATGGCCGCAGATCAAACAATACTTGACGCCGGGCAAGGCGCTGTACTTCAGCCATGGCTTCGGCATCACGTACAAGGAACGCACGAACATCATCCCGCCCGCTGATATCGACGTCATCATGGTTGCCCCGAAGGGCAGCGGTACGTCCCTGCGCACCATGTTCCTTGAAGGTCGCGGACTGAACTCCTCCTACGCCGTCTACCAGGACGCTACGGGCCGGGCTACGGACCGCACGCTGGCATTCGGCATCGGTATTGGCTCGGGCTATCTGTTCGAGACGACTTTCAAGCGTGAGGTTTATTCTGACTTGACAGGTGAGCGTGGCTCCTTGATGGGTGCCATCCAAGGCTTGTTGCTGGCTCAGTATGAAGTGTTGCGCGAGCACGGCCACACGCCCAGCGAAGCCTTCAACGAGACGGTGGAAGAACTGACTCAGTCGCTGATGCCCCTCTTCGCCAAGAACGGCATGGACTGGATGTACGCCAACTGCTCTACGACGGCACAGCGCGGCGCACTCGACTGGATGGGACCGTTCCACGATGCCATCAAGCCCGTCATGGAGAAACTTTACCATAGCGTGGAGACCGGCAATGAGGCCCAAATTTCCATCGATAGCAATTCGCAACCGGATTACCGCGAGAAATTGAACGCTGAGCTGAAAGCCTTGCGTGAGAGTGAGATGTGGCAGACGGCGGTCACTGTCCGCAAACTCCGTCCGGAAAACAACTAATCCATCTGTCTGATTGAAGATTCTATAAGGGGGCGTATCAGCGTGCGTGGCACGGACGGTGCGCCCCTTTTTCTGTGTTTCGTCACACGCTGTGAAATGAAGTAGTGGCGTTTTGTATTATTAACATCTTTCCCGGATATGCTCCAGCAGCTTCCGGTAGAACGCGTGCCGTCCTAAGGTGGCGGCATCGCCCAGAATGACGAGCTTCATGCGGGCTCGGGTCATGGCCACGTTCATGCGGCGCAGGTCGCCGAGGAAGCCTATCTGGCCTTCGTCGTTGGCGCGGACGAGGCTGATGAAGATGACGTCGCGCTCCTGCCCTTGGAAGCCGTCGACGGTGTTGACCGTCATTAGGGGACGGTAGGGGCGTAGGGCGGCACTGCCGCGGAGCTTGCCGCGCAGGTATTGCACCTGTGCCTTGTAGGGCGAGATGAGGCCGAAGTCGATGCGCTCGTCCAGGATGCGCTGTCCGCCGATGCGGGCGATGTACTTCTCCAGTTCGTTGAGCAGCAGGTCGGCTTCCTGGCGGTTGATGCGACCGAAGCTTTCACCCACGAACTCTTCCTTGAACTCCATTTCCGATGTGTCGATCCACGAGATAGGTGTGTCCCAGTCCAGGATGCCGCGGTGACGCACCTCGGGGGCGGCCTGTAGCTGTCCGTCGTAGAACCAGTCGGACGAGAAGCGCATGATGGCCTCGTTCATGCGGTATTGCGTGGTGAGCAGCGAGACGGTCTCAGGCTTGCGGGCCACGATAGTCTCCATCAGTGTGCGCTCCAGTCCGCCACGTGCTGCGTCGTAGCACTTGATGGTGGGCGGCAGCTGTTGATGGTCGCCCGCTAGGATGACGCGGTCGGCCTTGCGGATGGCTATCCAGCAGGCGGCCTCGAGAGCTTGCGCCGCTTCGTCGATGAAGAGCGTGCCGAAGCGTCGGCCCGACAGCACGCGGTGGTTGCTGCTGATGAGCGTGGAGGCGATGACATGGGCCGAGTCGAAGAGGTCGGCGTTGATCTGCACCTCTAAGGCCGTGGCACGGTCGCGCAGGCGGGACATGCGGCTTCGTACGCCTTCCCGCTCCTCGTAAGTGCCCCGGCGGGCCTTGCCGTGCAGTTGGCGCAACTCCTTGCGGATGCTCCACAGCTCGGTGTAGGCGGGATGCGCCTCGAAGCGCCGTTCATAGGTAAAGGACAGCATCTTGTCGTTGACGCGTGTGGGGTTGCCGATGCGCAGCACGCTGACGCCGCGGTCCACGAGCTTCTCTGAAATCCAGTCCACCGCCGTGTTACTCTGCGCGCACACCAGTACCTGCGGTTCGCGGTGCAATGTCTCGTAGATGGCCTCGACCAGTGTGGTTGTCTTTCCTGTGCCGGGAGGGCCGTGGACGATGGCCACGTCGCGGGTACACAGCACCTTGTTGACAGCCGACTCCTGCGTGGAGTTCAGCCAGGGGAAGCGGACGGGATAGAGTTCGCGGAAGCCCGGCTTCAGAGTGCCCAGCAGCGTGTCGCGCAGTTCGGCCAGACGGTTGCCTTTGGCGCGGAGTACGTCGGCCAGTGCCTCGAACATCGTGCGGTAACTGGTCTCGTCGAAGTAGAGCTGCACGCCCAGCCGGTCGGCTGCTTGGACTTCGAGGATGGCACCGGCGCCGGGCATCACGACCACCATGCGCGTCTCGTCGGCATAGCTCACGGTGCCGATGGAGGTCATGTAGCTAATTTTCCCTTCCCAAGTTTGCCGGAAGAAGCAGACAGGGCGCCCGTACTCGAAGTTGTGTTCGATATCGGTGTCTTCGGTGCGGGTCACCTCCAGCACCAGTTGGTTCAGCGAGTTGTAGTAACTCCGTCCGGTGGTGACGGGAAACCAGCACATGCCGCGTTTCACCTTGCGTGCCACGCCCATGGTTTCCGTCTGCTTGCGAAACTCTTCCTTTTCGTATTCATACTCCATACGCAGCAGCAGCTGTTGCCGTTGCAGGTGGAGGCTGGGGCTGTCTGTTCCTTTTTCCTGTTTCATGGAGGCAAAGGTAGGCATTCTTGCCGAAAAAACGGTGTGACGGTTGAGTGAGATTGCCGATTATTATTACATCGAAGCCTTGTTGCGACTGAAAAAGATGAATAGCTGACCAGCTGGCTCTTTACCATTGGATAGGCGTCTCGCCATGCGCTTTCAGGTATTCGTTTGTGCGGCTGAAGTGCTTGTTGCCGAAAAAACCGTTGTAGGCTGAGAGCGGTGACGGGTGAGCCGATGTCAGAATTAAGTGGCGGTTGCGGTCGATGAAAGCTCCTTTGCGTTGGGCGTATGCACCCCACAGGATGAAGACCAGATGTTCTTTTTTTTCGGCCAGCAGGCGGATGGCGGCGTCCGTAAAGGTCTCCCATCCGCGGTTCTGGTGCGAGCCGGCCTGGTGGGCACGCACGGTTAGGGTAGCGTTCAGCAGCAGTACTCCTTGTTCTGCCCAACGGGTCAGGTTGCCGGTAGGCGGTGTGTCGGTACCGATGTCGCTCTTGATTTCCTTGAAGATATTGACCAGGGACGGTGGGAAAGGCACCCCGTCGTTCACCGAGAAACAGAGACCGTGTGCCTGTCCCGGCCCGTGGTAGGGATCCTGTCCGATGATGACAACCTTCACCTTGTTGAAAGGGCAGAGGTTGAAGGCGTTGAATATGAGCTTTCCCGGCGGATATACGGTGCCGTTCCGATATTCGCTTCGCACGAAGTCGGTCAGGGTTTTGAAGTATTCTTTGTCGAACTCGGGTTGCAGGCGTTTTTTCCAGCTTTCTTCTATCTGAACATTCATGGTCGCTAAGAGTTGTGGGTTAAATCAGGTGGATGTTGTGTTTGCGGCACTCCTGGCGCATCTGCTCGGGCCAGATGCTGGCCTGTATTTCACCGATGTGCGCTTTGCGCAGGTAGAACAGGCAGAGACGTGACTGGCCGATACCGCCTCCGATGGACAGCGGCAGCGTGTCGTCCATCAGGCGTTTGTGGAAGTAGAGTTCCAGGCGTTTTTCTTCTCCGGCCAGCTTCAGTTGCTTCAGCAGGGCCTCCTTGTCCACACGAATACCCATGGACGAAAGCTCGATGCTGCGCTCCAAGATGGCGTCCCACACCAGCAAGTCGCCGTTCAGTCCGGGCAGGCCGTTCAGTCCGGGGGTTGTAAAGTCGTCATAGTCCGGGGCGCGTCCGTCGTGTTTCTTCCCGTCGCCCAGTTCGCATCCGATACCTACGATAAATACGGCTCCGTATTTCTGCGTGATGGCATGTTCCCGTTCTTTGGGAGACAAGCCGGGGTAAAGCCTGCGCAGTTCTTCGGCATGGATGAAATGCAGTTTTTCCGGCAGGCAGGGCTTGATTTGCGGATACATCTCATAGACCATGTATTCGGTGCGCACCATGGCGGCATAGATGCGGGTTACGATTTCTTTGAGGAATTCCACGTTGCGGTCTTCGGCGGTGATGACCCGTTCCCAGTCCCACTGATCCACGTAGAGTGAGTGCAGGTTGCCCAGTTCCTCGTCGGCGCGGATGGCATTCATGTCGGTGTAGATGCCATACCCCGGTTCGATGTTGTATTCGGCCAATGTCAGCCGTTTCCATTTGGCCAATGAATGTACCACTTCGGCTTGTGCGTCTCCCAGGTCCTTGATGGGGAATGAAACGGGGCGCTCCACGCCGTTCAGGTCGTCATTGATACCCATGCCCTTGAGGACGAACAGAGGGGCGGTTACGCGTCGCAGGCGCAGTTCCGATGAGAGGTTCATCTGGAAGAAATCCTTGATTTGCTTGATACCCAGCTCGGTCTGTTTCAGGTCCAGCAGCGGGGTATAGTCTTTGGGTGTTATCAGGTAACTCATATGTCGTTTGTTATACTAATGTCGTTGTTAATATGCTCGGCAAATATAGATAAAATAATGATAAATGCGTTTGTTTTGCCTGTAAAAATATCATTATGATTTTAGTTTTTGTTTTGTCTTTTCATTTTAATAGTAACGCATACAGGCTCTCCGATTGAAAAATAACAGAAAAAAGAACTTATATATTAGGATGGTGCAGATATTTTTTATACTTTTGCCCCACGTTTAAGGCCTGGTAGCTTAGTGAATAGAGCGTCAGATTCCGGTTCTGAAGGTCGTGGGTTTGAGTCCCACCCGGGTCACAAGTAGAAAAATCCGCTGACCACCAGCGGATTTTTTTGTTTGTAGTGACGCCTATGTTGCAGATAAGGAATAAAAGACTATATTTGCATGCGCTTCATTGTCAAGCCTGATTGAGAAATGAAATCAATACTTGATAATGTTGGATGCAATAACGAAAAAAAACAGTAACATGAAAAACAAAATGTTAGCATGTGTTGTCGGCTGCGGTTTGGTTTTGGCTTCTATAGAGGCCCTTGCGCAAGGACAACCGAAAATGCCTTATTGGCAAGATCTTCAGACGGTATCCGTCAATCGGGAGGCACCCCGAACCTCGTTCATGACCTATGACGACCGGGAGGCCGCCCTTAGTGGTAAATACGAAAACAGCCGCTTCTACCGGTTGCTGAACGGGACGTGGAAGTTTCTGTACTCCGATTCCCATCGCAGGTTGCCTGCTGATGCCACTTCGGCTACGGCTGACCTTGCCGGATGGTGTGACATTCAGGTGCCTGGCAACTGGGAAGTGCAGGGGCATGGTGTGGCCATCTACACCAACCAGTGGTTTGAGTTCAAAGCCAGCGACCCTCAGCCGCCGCTGCTTCCCGACGATATTCCGGTAGGTGTCTACAGACGCGAAATGGATATACCGGCCGAATGGTTGCAGACGAGGGATGTCTATCTTCATCTGGCCGGAGCCAAATCGGGCGTCTATGTCTATATCAATGGTCAGGAGGTGGGGTATAACGAAGACTCCAAGAATCCGGCCGAATTCCTGATTAACTCCTATGTAAAGCCGGGTAAGAACAGTCTGGTGCTGAAAATCTTCCGTTGGAGCACAGGCTCGTACTTAGAGTGCCAGGACTTTTGGCGCCTGAGCGGCATTGAACGCGATGTGTTCCTCTATGCCCAGCCCAAGGTGGCAGTCAAGGACTTCAGAGTGGTATCCACGCTGGATGATACTTATAAGGATGGCCTCTTCAGCTTGGCTGTGGACATGCGGAACCGGGCGAACGGGCAGAAATCCGTGAAGGTGGGCTATGAACTGCTCGACGCCGAAGGCCGTCCGGTGGCAAGTGCCGTTCAGGAATGCAGCCTGCCTGCCGGTGGCGTGCAGACGGTGGATTTCAGCGCGACGCTGGCCGGTGTGAAAACCTGGACCTCGGAGCACCCCAACCTGTATAAACTGTTGATGACGGTCGAGGAAGGCGGAAAGGTGACCGAAATTGTGCCTTTCCACGTCGGCTTCCGCCGTATTGAGATTAAGCAGACTGACCAACTGGCAAAGAACGGAAAACCTTATACCGTGTTGCTCATCAACGGACAGCCGTTGAAGCTCAAAGGGGTGAATATCCATGAACACAACGAGGCCACGGGACATTACGTGACCGAAGAACTGATGCGGAAAGACTTCGAGCTGATGAAGCGCCACAATATCAACACGGTGCGCCTGGCCCACTATCCGCAGGACCGCCGTTTCTATGAACTGTGCGATGAATATGGCCTGTATGTGTACGATGAGGCCAACATCGAGTCGCACGGTATGTTCTATGACTTGCGTAAGGGTGGAACGCTGGGCAATAATCCCGAGTGGCTGAAAGCACACCTCTATCGTACAGAGAATATGTATGAGCGCAACAAGAACTATCCTTCTGTTACTATCTGGTCGCTGGGCAACGAAGCCGGCAACGGATATAACTTCTATCAGACTTACCTTTGGGTGAAAGAGCGTGAGAAAGGCGGGATGAACCGTCCCGTGAACTACGAACGTGCCCAGTGGGAATGGAACTCTGACATGTATGTGCCCCAATATCCCAGTGCCGAATGGCTGGCCTATATCGGCGAGAACGGCTCGGACCGTCCGGTGGTGCCATCGGAATATTCGCATGCGATGGGCAATTCCAACGGAAACCTGTGGGATCAGTGGAAGGAAATCTATAAGTATCCCAACCTGCAGGGCGGATACATCTGGGACTGGGTGGATCAGGGCATTCTGGAGACAGATGCGGCCGGCCGTCCTTATTGGGCTTATGGAGGTGACTATGGCGTGGACATGCCGAGTGACGGCAACTTCTGCTGTAACGGCTTGGTGGCTCCCGACCGCACACCGCATCCGGCCATGAAGGAAGTGAAATACGCCCATCAGAACGTGGCCTTCGAGGCGATGGATGCCGCTGCCGGCAAGTTCCGTGTGCTGAACCGCTTTTATTTTACGGATTTGAAGGATTATGATATCTTGTACGAGGTGCAGGTCAACGGGGAAACCCGCAAGAAAGGCCGCCTGAACATGGCGTTGGCACCGCAGGAGTCTGCGGAATTCAGTGTCCCGGTGACAGGCTTCCGTCCTAAGGCGGGAACAGAATGTTTCGTTCGTTTCAGTGCAGTGACACGCCGGGCCGAACCCTTGGTTCCCAAAGGTTACGAAGTGGCTTGCGAGCAATTCCGCCTGTCGGCCGCAGAAGCCGAACGCGCCTATAAAGCATCGGGCCCGAAGCTGACGGACAGTCGCGAGGGCAATCGCATTGTGGTGTCTTCTCCCAAGGTGCGTTTTGTGTTCGACATGGCAGAAGGCCGTGTGACTTCCTACCGTGTGGACGGTATGGAATATGTATCCGGAGAATTCGGCATTCAGCCCAACTTCTGGCGTGCGCCGAATGATAACGATTATGGTAATGGCAATCCCAAGCGCCTGCAAATCTGGAAGCTGGCCAGCCGTGACTTCCGCGTCAGCTCGGCCGACGTGAAGAAAGATGGTGATACCCGAATCCTGAGCGTGGTCTACGACCTGCCTACCCGGAATGAATACTTCGTGAACTATCGCATCTACCCGGACGGAGTGGTCAAGGTGTCGTTGAAGTTCACGCCCACCAACTTTGCTGCTCTGAATACCGGTGTGCTCGAAGACGCTCTCTTGGCCACCTATACACCCGGCAAGAAGGCGGAGAATAACCGTCAGCTCGAACTGCCTCGTCTGGGCGTACGCTTCCGGATGCCTGCTGCGTTGCATCAGGTGGAATATTTCGGCCGCGGGCCTGAGGAAAACTATGTCGACCGCAATGCCGGTTCTATGATAGGCCGCTACACGACGACTGCCGAGGATATGTACGTCCGCTACGTGCGTCCGCAGGAGAACGGCCATCGCACCGACACACGTTGGGTGGCTTTCTCCGACGGCAAGCGGAAAGGACTGTTGGTCGTAGCTGACAGTATCATCGGTTTCAATGCCTTGCGCAACACGGTGGAGGACTTCGACTGCGAAGAGTCCTCTCATCCCTATCAGTGGCGCAACCGTTCTCCTCAGGAAATTGCGAACAAGAATGAGGCGGAAGCCCGCAACGTCATGCGCCGTCAGACCCATCTGAACGACATCGTTCCGCGTGACTTTGTGGAAGTCTGCCTGGACATGAAGCAACAGGGAGTGGCCGGCTACGACAGCTGGGGCGCCAAGGTGCAGCCCGGCTATAACATTCCTGCCGACCGCCAGTACACCTGGGGCTTTACGCTGATTCCCTTCAAGGGTGGAAACTATGATAAGGCGTTGCAGTATAAGTATTGAGAAAGATATGCGTGAATGCATGTGAAATTGAAGCCGGCAACGGGTTACCTCCCGCTGCCGGCTTTGTTTTTCTAATTCGTGTGAGTAATGTCTTACGGTACGTGCTGTGAGGGTGCGACGACCCGTGCCGTGGGGTGGTAACGACCCGTGCCGTGAGGAGGTAACGACCCGTGTCGTGAGATGCTCACAAAGCACGGCATGTGAATTCCAGAAAGGTCTTCAATGTTTCACGTCGAAAACAATAGATGTTGTTTCTGTAAATTCGACAGTTAGCGCAACCAAAGAGCATGTTTAGCGCAGCCAAGTGGCTGTTTAGTCAGCTCAAGAGCTTGTTTGTCTGAATCAAGAGGTTGTCTAGCCGACTCAAGAGGACACTTTGTGAACCATTAACCACTAATTATTAATCATTATCAAACTGCCTTCACGCTTTCACGGCATTCCAACGGATTGTAAATAAGCAAGATAATGTGAAGCATCGGGTGAAACGGGTGAACTGACGCATTTTTCTGTTATTACAGTTCTGTTTTCAGTTCCTCATACAATTCCACGGGCCCCAAATGCCAGTACTTGGTGCTTTCGGTCGATAGTTTCTTATAGAGCTGTGAACGATAGATGCGGCTGATGGCATCAGTAAGACTTATTCCCCGGTCTCTCGCCAACCATGGGGCAAGCCACCCAATTTTGATAGGTAACAACAAATACAGGTTTTCTTGGGTGATTTCTGTGCTCATTCTAAACTTCCATGATATATCTTGCTCATTTTTTTCTGTCTTTTATCATTTCGTCGATCTCTTCAATCAGCCATTGATGGCCTTGTGTGTGAAGCACGTCATAGAACTCACAGAAATGTTCCGCTATTCCATGCCGTTCAAACAGTTGTACCACGTCCTCTGTCTTCATGCCTTTGGCCTTGGCGTATTGCTCTATACAGAACGATACGAACATAGCCCTGTCTTGTTGTTCTTTGTTCATTCCGTTTCTCCTTTCCGTGGGTCTGCCATTCTGATTGAATTTTCCATTGAACAAAAGTAACAAGAAACTCTCTAAATATAGCAGACTGTGCGGCGTTTATTTTGTTTGTATCTATAATTTAACACTATCTACGGGGGATAAAACGATTTGTGAGAAAATGAGGAACGGGGAAAACGGCGTAAGTTGCTGTGTTTGGGGAGATTGAACGAGGAATGAAGATGCGGGCGCTCTAAAACGATTTGTGGATTTATAGGGATTTGATGGTGCATTTGAACGGTGGACGACCGTCTTCTAAACGATAAATGGTGCATGAACATAAAGAAGTGGTCGAAATGGCTTCGTTTGAGGCTCATTTCGGCCACTTTTCTTTTGGCATTTTGGCATGAAGCGGACTACTCTTTACCGCTACGAATGAGGTGAGATTGGCGTATAATGGCCCTACGGGTAAGTTTGACGCCTCCATCGACGAGTCCGGCATGCAGTAGCGTGCTTTGTTTAATGCCTATTTCGGCCTCGCTGAGCGTGGTGTAAATGGCACTGATCGAGCCGAAATAATAGTCTTTCTTTTCAAAAATGAGGTGTACGTGTATAACCTTGGTCATAACATGAATATTTGGAAGTATTTAATGCAAATATATTCCAAATAATTAATATATAGAAGTATTTTTGCTTAAAAATAAAGGTGTTTAAGGAATTTAGCGACCGTTTAAAGCCTGATTGGAAAAGCGGCTCTATACGGCCACCGCGGAAATGTTAAAAAGTGAATTGGACATACCTTTGGACATACAGTTGGGCATACTCTTTATAAAAACGGCGTGTAAATATTTATTTAGTTGGGCATACTTTTCGATTGTTTTTTTGTGCTTTCGGTGTGCCATATTTCCAAAACGGGGCAATTTTTAGGCGTTTTCTGCACATTCGAGGGGGGATAATACCACGGAAAACGGTGTTTCAGGCGTTGACAAATATCTGTAATTCGTTGATATATAGTGTTATTTTGAATTATTGCGTTATCTTTGTCGCGTGAAATGTGCGTGCGCCGCACATGAGGGCGTGGTGGAGCAGAATGGTAGCTCGCAAGGGTCATAGCCTTGAGGCCACAGGTTCGAGTCCTGTCCACGCAACAATAGTTTTTTCATGGTTTGTATTGAGTGCTCCCGGACCGCATCAGTTCCTCCGCCTGACGGGAAGCAAGCACGTGGAGGTTTTAAGGTTAATAAAGATGTGCACCCGGCGACTTTGCCGGGTGCTGTTGTTTTATCTATTATTGAATTTATTCTTAAGCCATTTGCAAATACGATATCGCCAACCATGTTTACGAGCCTTATTAGCTCTTACAACAAGTTCTGTACATGCATTTAATAGTTTAATGTGAAAACTCAAAATTTGATTCTTCGTATCTTCTCTAAATACTACATACTGCAATCTGTAGTTCTCGTTAAACTCGTCCGTTCCTGTTATAAAGGTCTGTATTTCAGAGTGGATTTTTCCTATATCACACTTATTTATAAGGAAAGAGTCTTTTATACTATATTCCACACAATCAATTCGGTTAGAAGCGATTTTCAACCACTCTTTTATATCTTTTGCTGATAGTTGGCCCATATAAATTTTACGCAAGAAGTCAGCATAGAATTTTCTAATATCTTTAACTTCTTGCATGTAGTAATCTTTGATAGACCTATTAATGGTAAAATTCCTGTTGACAATGATGGCCAACCAAATGCCTATAATAGAGGTCACAACAAGATTAAGCAATGCTATCAAATCAGAGGTGGTAAGATATATTCCCATTATTTCAAGTCTGTTATCCATATTTTCTTAGGAAAATCTTTAGCAACATACCTATACCAAGCCTCATGAGACGCACTTTTTTCAGGCTGCCGTTTGTTTAACCTCCTCTGTTCCCATTCCACGTATGTTTCTTTTTCAATCATATCTTTCCACTCAGGTTCTTCCTCTGATATTATGATCAGGTTCTTCTGAACGAGCTCCAGTGTGAAATCATAGACAAGATTTCCAAAAGCTTCATCTAAAAATGATGAAGCATATCCACTTGTTCCATCTAATGAGACTTCCAGCATTTCATTAGCATTTAGTGCTTTATAAAAAGCTTCATTCAAAACTTTGTGGTAGAAATCTTCACCAGAATCATCTCCCTGACGAGAATATCGAGGCCCGGGATCTGTAGAATAATTAATTACTGCAATTTTGTAAATCTGCTTCGCCATCTTTCTATACATTCTTTATTTAAAGTCCAATAATAAAAAGTTCCTTTAAACTTATTCTTTAGTATCTTGGAATTTTGTGGATTTTCAAAGTCCAAAAATACGTTATTTGTAATAACAATCAAGTTCTCAATATGTTTATTTTTGGAAGTATTATAAATTTTAGGTAATCCCTTATTCCTATTTGGATCCTTTGTCCTTGATTCATATTGTTTTTCAAAGGCATTTAATAAGATTTCCTTTGAGTCATTCAACATACTATCTTGGATTTGCTTAAAGAATTTCCTACGTATGGTTTTTAAAATGCCTTCACCAATATCTGTCATTGTAAAGATAACCTTATCTTCCATGTAACTTGTCGAAAACAACCAATTTTTCTTTTGCTTGTCTTCATTTGCATGTTCCACAGAATTTGCGCATATTTCCTGAGCAATGCTATAAATAGGTTTATAGTTATCTTCATTACCCGTCAAGTGTTGCACAGCTTTTCTTATCTCACGAGCTGTAGCTGCATTATCTGTTCTATCGAAACCTCGGTTTAATATTAAATTCTTATTATTTCTGGGAAATGTTGCTTTTTTCACTACATCTTTCATTCTATCCAAAAAACCAGAATCGACAATAACCTTTTTGCATTGTTCATCATCTGGAAATGTTCCCCAACTTCTGATGCTTCTCTTTGATAATTCGTTTAATTTTGATAAAAACAAACAAATAGCACCAATGTCAATTGCAGAAACATTACATAATTCAAATTTTACTATTTTAATGCCAGAGTTTTTCAATAAAATCTTTTCAATCTTTTGGATAAAAGACAAAACATTCTCTGGATATTGCAGCAAAGCAAAGTATTTGGGAGCAAACAAGGTTTGTTGCACAACTCCATTGTGTGCATATCCTCCCCTTTCTCGCCTGTATTTTGTTTTTTTTCTACAATTTCGAGTAATCCTTAGGAGCTTAGCTTTTTGTTTGGCTTTTCTAAGCCTATACTTATGGCTAATATGCCACCAACGTGAATGACCTATAATCTTTTTTTTCATACTTTCATCTCTTGTACTTGTAGTGGTAAATCATGTTGATGATATCGTCTCAAACTAATACTAATTATTCCAATCTGATCACTCCTATTACCAGTGCCACGTGGTAGATATGGTCAAGCGAGAGCTCGAAGGGCTCGTAGCGTTCATTGTCAGAAACGATGGTGACATGTTCCTTGTCGCTTCCCGGCTTGACGCGCTTGATGAGCGGGCCCTGGTCGGTGTCGAGGACGTAGACCTTGTTCCATTGGAAGAACAGGTCGGACATGGCGAGGCGTTTACAAGCTACGATGTCTCCGCTGTTGTACTTGGGATACATGCTACTGCCTTTCACGCTGATCAGAAAGTCAGCGCCCTTGAAGGCGGGCACTACGTAGCGTTCGCATTCGTATTCCATGACTTGTTGGTCGCCGCTGAATACGCCTGCCATCGCGCTGATCGGGATGAGGGGGATGCCTTCCCGGGATTTCCGGGCGACGTGTGCCACGGTGTCGGGGGCGGATGAGGGGGAGGGGCGGAGCATGGGACCCTCACCCTTCAGTAACCATTCCGCGGATACATCTACGCATTTTGCGTATATCAGTTCGGCGTCGAAGGTGTTTCTTGCCCCCCATGCGCTGATCGTTTGGGGAGATACCCCGAGCAACTTCGAAAATTGAGCCTTGTTACCATCGGTATAATGGTTGATTATAGCTTCAAGCATTGATTTTTTATCCATATCGTGAATGTTTTAAGATACAAAATGTAGATTTTTCGTCCCGTTTTCTTGGATTATATCTACAAAATGTATATGTTTGCAGCGTTGTTCGATGAAACACCGCGCTAAAGGTACGGAAAAGCATCGAGAAAAGCAACAAGTATCAGTCGAATGAATATTGAATGTAAACCCAGATAAAAAGAACGTATGATGGAAAAGAAAGTGAGACACCGCATCGAGATTTCCGCCACAGGGAAAGCGGAATTGGCCAGGATGTTCAACGTGACGGTACAGAACGTAAGCCAGGCGCTCCTGTTCAACCGCAACAGCATCACATGCTGCCGCATCCGTGAGGCCGCCCTGCAGCATGGCGGGAAGCTCGTGGAAATCCGCGAAGTGCCGGCTGCACCACGCACCGTAAAGATCCTGAACCAGAAAGGCGAGGTGATGCGCGCCGTCGTCGTGGAGGACCATCCGACGCTGTGACGAACTACCTATAGGTAATCCGCGAACTACCTATAGGTAATTCATCAACTACTACTAAGTAATCAACTCATTAACCCTAAAGGCAGAGGAGGACAGACAATGAAAACATTCAGACGCATACAGAAGATTGCGGCAGCCGTCGGGCTGGTGTACGGATTTTGGATCAGCAACCAGATGGAGGCCACGGGACAGGACATCCGCACGGGGCTGCTGCTGGTGGCACTGAGCATCGTGGTACTGCTCGGCATGGTGCTGCCGGAAGAAATGAAGAATGAAGAACGAAGAATGAAGAATTGACCCCACAGCGGACAGGAACCTTCCGGACGGATAACAAAAGTGTGAAATGTCATAGACTACATAGGTGAATACTTTCAGGGTATTGGTCGGATGAAAAGATTGGGAAGGCGGCCTGCGGCGGGTTCCGACGCCCCGCTCCGCACAAAAAGAACCGTGAAAAAAAGACTGAGATATGGAATTGTATGGTACAACAATCTGCGTGACGTTTGACGAACTGGTGGGCGGTGGCATTCTCAGCAAACCAAGTTACGACAAGTATGTGAGGCAGGGTCGCCTGGAAGTCGTCCAGAAGGGCGGCAACGGGCGCAAGGCTCTGATAGCCTACGCTGGCATGCCGCCCGCCGTGCTGCGAGCCTATAACAGCCGCCATCCGCACGCCAAGGAAGATATGGAAAAGCAATTGAACTGCAAGAAGCTGGAGAACCGGTTGAAGTCCGACCCGCAGGCCGACGACTTCTACCGCAGCTACGAACCGAAGATAAGCCAGGACAAGGTGGAGAAACTGGTCCTGAACGCCCGGGTGATGAACGCCATGGCCGAAAGGGAAAAGGAGATGAAGACGCTGCACTCGAAAAGCGGTTTCAAGCGCCCCCGCCTCGTAAAGGACGGCGTGCTGGCCCTGTGTGCCGACCTGCGTACCCGCTATGGCCACACCCTGCCCCGCAGCGAGGCCCGCCTGTGGGAGAAATTCACGGCCTACAAGCGTGACGGATACCGCGTGCTGGTGGACGGCAATACGGGCAACCAGAGTGCCCGCAAGGTGGGCCCCACCGCCGGGCGCATCCTGCTCCGCCTGAAGCGCAGCCACTTCCCGCAGTACACCGACCGCCAGATCTTCGACGAATACAACCGCATCGCCGCCGAAAAGGGGCTGCCCGTGATAGCCAGCCCGCAGACGGTCGTCAACTACCTCTACCGCCCGGACGTGAAGCTGTGGTGGTTTGCCGAGGTACACGGGCAGGTGGCCTTCAAGAACGAATTCATGCCGCAGTTTGACACCCGTCTGCCCAGCCTGCCCAATGCC
>CALUFR010000010.1 GCA_944319875.1 uncultured Bacteroides sp. | reverse complement strand
GAGTTCCCGAGATGCACCTTGTCGACCTTCGGACAATATGGTGCTATATTCTTCGACCATGGATCCTACCGTCTTTTCCAACATGCCGGCCAAGTCCGCGTATGCCATAGTCAATGCTTTCTTCCGCGCCGTGGTTTCGGAGTCGGAACGTCCC
Source organism: uncultured Bacteroides sp. (assembly GCA_944319875.1). Taxonomy (GTDB): domain Bacteria; phylum Bacteroidota; class Bacteroidia; order Bacteroidales; family Bacteroidaceae; genus Bacteroides. Next base: position 22,491 of record CALUFR010000010.1, on the reverse strand, counting down.
ATGGCCCAAGCCCTCAGGATAGTATCTGATTGAGCCAAATCAGAACAGGGCTGAATATACGTATCCACAGGTGATTTTTTCACCAGGTCTTTGGACGATTTGCACGATGCGGCAAAGAGCAGGACCGACAAGAGTATTGTCAGCGAATAAAAACCTTGTTTCATGATGTTCAATGTATGTTTTAAAAGCTCCCATTGAATAACCTTACAGTAAACATATTCTTCCTAGTTTACTCACCACAAAGATGCTTACTTTTTCTGATTTCAAAATATAACGGATTTAAAACTGTAAAAAGTATAATAACAATTTAACCAGCCGGACTGCTATCCGATCGGCCTGCTCGCGGTTTGCCTCAAGGCCTAGAGTAAAATCCAGCAAGAAAGCTTGCTGTAACACCACCTCTCCGGCATCAGCCATAGGCGATAGACGGTGGATAGTAATACCACCACGAGTCTCGTCGCGCGCGCATAGCCTCCCAAGGGTTGAGCCCCGCATACATGGGCAGCAGGGACGGATGGATATTGTAAGCGCCCAAAGGGCGGCAGGCATAGCTACAAGGAGGCAGTAAGTAGGGACACCGGTAAACCAACAGAAGTGAGGCACACGATGCCGACACCAGGTCGAACAACATACGACGGGACAACCCGGCGCAATCTATTACCTCCAGATGGGGGCAACACATAGATAACCAATGACGCACACGGTTAGATCCCGTAGTTACCAACAAGATAGAAGAGAGAAAAAGGCTTTCAGACATAGCTGTGGGGATGGAAAGATATACCGCTGCAACGACTCACCTCTACCGCCAAGCGGGAATAAGCCTCATCGCTCATACGGGTGGAAAGATTGATGACGGGACAACCATCACGCAGAAATTGGACTGGGTCAGGGATGCGGCCGTTCCTACGCGCTTGCTGGTAGAGCGCAGAACCAGGGAAGGCAATGATGAGCCCCAAGTCGATGGCAAAACGATGCCGGTAGGCATGCCACCATTGCAGCGTACGACGAGCCGACTCCTCGCTCTCTATCGCATCACCCAATATCAGTGAAGACCGGGTGGCCAATCCTGCGCGGGCAGTCAGTTCCAAAGCCTCTTCCACCTGCTTGATGGTAATATGTTTGCGCATACTACGCAATATCTCATCGTCAGCGCTCTCTATACCCAAAAACACATAGCGACATCCTGAAGCTGCAAGAGCGGAAACTACCGAAGCTGTAACGCAATCTACCCGCAATTGGATGCTCCATGTCAAAGGATAGGAACGAATGCGACTACAGAAGTCGATAACCCGACGGGCATCGGAAGCAAAAAGTTCTTCGCGCAAGGCAATATAGTTGACCGCATAATGGCTGACCAAGTAATCGATTTCGGCAAAAATGGAGTCCAGTGAACGCTGGCGGTAGTGGCTGCCCGTGGGGTGAAAACAGAAGGTGCAATTGTATTTGCACGAACGCCCACCCACGATAGCTACGGGGGAATAGCGTACACCATTGCACACCTCGCCATTGGTAGCCAAATAACGAGCATAATCAAACCCTTCGTAATCAGGCAAAGGCAGCGCGTCGAGATCGGAAATGTCGGGACAACGAGGAGTAAGAACCCAATGCCCGTTATCGGCATAAACCAATCCTTCCACCTGACACAAGTCCGCACCCGAGGACAACGCCTGCATCAAACGGACGATGGTAACCTCTCCCTCGCCAACCACACCATAATCGGCTAAACCGTTGAACGCCTGCATAGCGGGCAAAGGATCGCCGGTAATAATGCCGCCGCCCACAATGGTGCGGACGGACGGATTGAGAGATTTGACCAAGCGCAATAAAGGATAGACATCTGAAAACTGGCCGGAGATGCCCGTGGTGCCCACATGGGTGATACGGTGCTCGGCGAAGAGATTACGAATGACGGTGGCATCATCATCGGTTTGGTGATTAAGGTTGACGGTAAACACAGGACATACACCAGATTCCTTTATTGCGGCGGACACGTAGAGTATGCCTAGAGGTAGGATGTAACCATACTGGACAGCGGACGCATATCGAGGGATGACCAATAGCAAGCGAGATTGGTCATGTTGGGTCAAAAATTGTTCTGCCATGGCACAAGGTTTTGAGTGGGACAATTGTTGAAATGAGTCACCAATGCACAGACCAGATCTATAGCTCTGAGCACATCGCATACATCACATACTTCGTAACGAGAATGCATATAGCGTAATGGAATACTAAGATTGAGCACAGCAACGCTACCACCCGATTTCAACTGCAAAGCATCGGTGCCCCCAGTGAAATTACGGCTGGGAAAGCATTGTAGAGGTATACCCTGACAAGTAGCCACCTCACGAAGTATATGCAGCAGCACTGGGCTGGAGTCTGCGTTCAACGGTACACCCACGCCGCCCCCTAAACGCAAATTGCTACCGCACGACGTATCGCCGGGTATGTCGGTAGCAAAATCCACATCAAGTACCAAGGCCACTGCATAAGGAATAGGCGAGAAAATGGACAGACCACGAGGAACAATCTCTTCCTGCACAGTAGAGATACCGGTCAAGCCAATGGTCAAAGGCAAAGCTGCCAGGCGGATCATGGAGGCGTACATGACATACGCTCCCAAACGATTGTCCAACGACTTAGAAGCAAGCCGATGGCTGCCCAAGGATCGGAAATCGGATTCAAAAGTGACGTATGTACCAACAGGTACCAAGGCTTCAGCCTCAACACGATTCTCAGCGCCTATATCTATCCATAAATCTGAGGTTTTGAGCAAAAGGCCATTTCCTGTACCATTATCTTGCAAGGGATCAAAACCTATCACGCCAGCTATGGGACCAGCCTCAGAAACCAAGCAACGTACTAGTTGACCAGCCAACGAAGTGCTCCGCACTCCTCCTATTTTGCGGAATAAGAGGTGACCATCGTCCGTATAACCAACAACCTGCATTCCGACTTCATCGGCATGAGCCACCAGAGCTACACGAAAAGGTGCAGACGCATTAAGCGTGGCATACAGATTGCCCAATGCATCGCCAGAACAAGATACATTCGAATCGGCAAATGCCGTCGCGAGACAATGTTGCACATCCATTTCGTGGGAAGAAGGAGCGCAACAGTTGCAAAGAATGGAAAGAAAAGAAAAATCATGCATAAAAGTAACTTCTGTTCTAAATCAGGAATCGTATGCTATCAACCGAGGGCTTCCGTCTGTATCCGGCTCCTTACACAAATGCCGTTCTACTCGGTAACGCACTAACATGGCGACAAATTTACGAGTGAAGCGGCAAACCTCTTCTCGATAAGGAAGGTCATAGGAACGATATTGATGGAAACAACCGCCGCCACAGTTCCAACGCACCTCGCAATTGGCGCACTCCTGACGAGAATAAACATCCTGATGAATAAGCTGCTGAAATCGCTGCCGGTTGAGATAAACGTTGCCCTCGCGCACTTCACCGTAGCAGGTAAGAGGAAACAAGGCGTCACTGGGAGAACCGACACAATAGCACCCCGTGATATATCCATCTGCTGTGAGACAAAATTCGCCAGGGCAAGCCCGTTCCAAAGGGAATACGGTACGCAAGTAAGCGAAAGAAACCAGTTTTACGCCCCGCTCGGCAGTTAAGGACAGACCTTTGCGAAATCCCTCCGTGTAGGTATCATAAAACGAGCGAAGATCGGCGGGAGTAGGAAATAGAGATTGCCCCGTGACCGGCTCGAACATCAGGCTGCTCACTTCCGGAAAATGTCGAAAGGCTATGTGCAACATCTCATCCATCCGCCCGACATTAAGCGGGGTGATTGTGGCATTGAGCTGCACCGGCACGCCGACGTCAATCAATTGCCGGATGTGGGCAGCTACCAAGTCATGCGATCCACGCTGGGTATTCTGCACCTCTGGGATCAGTTCGAATGACACACTGACCCGCACCTCATGGCGCAAAAAAAACGACAGCATCTCATCCGTCAGAATGGAACCATTAGTAATTAGATTGACTGAAAGGCGTAGGTTGCTCCTAGCCGCCAAGTTCTGGGCATACACCACTGCTTCGCGCACCAACGCCCAGGACAGCAGCGGTTCGCCCCCACCCATAAAAGAGATAGTCAATGGACGGCTAAAGCCCTGAGGCTTGAAGCGGATAAAAAAATCTATAGCCGCATGGAGTTTGTCGGAGTCTAGCACGGCACCGTTGCGCCCAGAGGCGGCATAACAGTATCCACAATGAAAGTTGCAAGTATTGTTGGGCAATACGGTGAGCAGGGTGTAGTCTTTCGGCTCCCTTACCCGCCGTTGACGGGAGAGAGGTACATAGTCGGCAAGCTTGTCGAACAACTCCCGATAACGGGAGTCGCCATGCAGATACTCCATCACATGGCGTTCATCTGCCACTAGCAGGCAACGTCCTACAGGCGAATGAAGAATAACTCGGTCGCCGTAGGTGTAAGGAGTGATATTGTTTGCTGTAAGCCAAGACGTCATAATATAAGCAATCAGAATAAAATAAGACAAAGTCGTTAAATGGATTCGTGCAATGTTCTCGCCACCATCTCACGGTTGAACCGGCAATAGGCCGCGAAATAGTCCGTTGGCAGGGACTTACGAGCCAATAGGCAACCTCCACTGCAATGAAATTTGGCGATGCAAGAGCGACACTCCGCATATGCCGACGCATTGCAGGACATCAAGCCAATGTAGCGCTCCGCATCCCACCGGACTTGGCCGTAAGGAGTTATCTTGCCGTAACGGAAAACTTCGTAATGCGGTTCTATCGGCGAAGACAAACGGGAACAGGCGGTCAGTTCCCCGCGGGGCGTCACCACCAGTTTCCCGGAGCAGGAGCGCAACTTCACGCTACCTACATTATTTATCACCGTATTGCCAATAGACAAGCCAAGTGTCCGACCTAGGGTTATGGCTGGGAAAATGTGATCGACAAAACGTGCATAAAAGTCCTCAAGCGCTGCCACTGTAGCAAACAGGTCTTTGGAGAGCACTGGTTCGAAAGCGGCGTGGCGCACACAAGGGAACCGATCATGCAGTTCGGCCACCATCTCTGACTGGCGGTCGACGTTGAGCGGTGTGATCGTGGCACGTACACCCACATCCATGCCAGACTCGCTGAGCACATGCAGCATACGGGCCACTTGATCGTAATGGGATCGTTGAGCATCGTGCACCTCCTTCAACACATCGAACGAAATGACCACTTCCACGTTCTGTTCCCGCAAGAAACTGACACGACTAGAGGAAAGTATCGAACCGTTGGTAACCAAACCAATGTGTAAGTGAATGCCCCGTGAAGAGGCAAGCTCTCGTGCATGGACAATGGCAGCCCTTAAGCGATCGAACGACAAGACTGGGTCGCCACCGCCAGAAAAGACCAGTGAAAGATGACGACCGCGGCTTGGGGCAAAGAACAAATTGATGACGGCTAGCAAACGTTTTTCGTCCAGTTCAGTCCCTTCCCGACCTTTGGCAGAATAACAATACTTACAAGAGAAGTTACACATTTGATTCAGCAAAATGGTCAGTTCTGAGGTCTCATTAACAGACACTATGCCCTCCACTGGAATCGGATGGTCGAACAAGCACTCCCAGGCAGCATCTATCCGTCCTGAGCGCATCTGGACTTCCAGTTGCATCACCTCGTCGGCCGTAGCTTCGGCCATGATTCCGACCAAAGGAGCATAAAGCATGATTCCCCCGCCGTAGGGATAGGCAAACACATTGTGGCGGTTCAGTTCCGGGATCAGCATAGCGGATAATTTTGTTGAATATAAGATTCTAAAGTCTGCTCTTCGGCAGCAAATTGTTCACGCAGCCGCTCCAAGAGCAGGGCTTTGCTGAAAGTCCGGGTAGACTTACAGATCACGTCACGTATCTGTTCCGTGTACTGGTTGTTCTGCATCATGCATCCGCCACCACAATTCCATTTGATGTAGCAATCTTTACAAGCTGGACGAGTGTAAATGGTATGTTCTGCCACCAATGCTTGAAATTTCTGGCAGTCCACTATCAGGGAGCCAGATTCATCTATCTGTCCATATACGCAATGAGCATAGCCCGTCTCGTTCGGGGCGGAAACCTGGTGGCAGATGGTAATGGTGCCTTCGGGTGTCAGACAAAACTCACCAGTGCAGTACCTTTCCACCACCATATCCAAGTTGCGCAGCGGGGCACACTTCAGGTTGATACCATAGGAAGCGGCCAATGCGCGGGCTTGGAGAAAAACATGCGAGTACGTATCGTAGAACATCTGGGTGAATTCTGCCTCGCGGAAGATATCAGCAGAGATGATAGGGTCGAACAAAGCTTCCTTCACGTAAGGGAAACGCCGGTGCAGCGTCTCAATCATCTGCGGCATGAGGCACACATTGTCCGGCGTGATCATGGAGCGGACCATGGGCTTCACGTCGCCTTGGGACAACAGATCCAATCCTCGGCAGACAGCCTCATAGGCACCGCGTTGTTTACGTTGAATATCCTCCAGGATCTCGAAGGACACACGGACGCGAACCCGATGACGGGAAAAAGTCTTCACCATCTCCCGTGTGATCCGCGAACCATTGGTCACTATAGTGGTCAGCAGCTCGAAGTTGTGGGTCTCAGCCAACTGTCCAGCATATTCCAGTCCAAAGCGCAACAAGTTCCACGAGAGGGTCGGTTCGCCTCCACCTAGATAGGTAAGAGCCAAACGGCGCGACGCCGTACGCCTAGGATTGATAAAATAGTCCAAGGCCGCCTTTAGATGCTCCTGCCGAAGGGCTTTGTCCGACCGCCCCCGAGCCGAGAAGCAATACGAACAAGCGAAGTTGCAGATATAGTTGGGCAGAATATACATGCGCAGGAAATCGGCCGGATCGGTCACCTTACTATTATTGCTAGACCGAAACGGATCGGCCACCAGTGCATCTACGATACCCGCCCACTCGTCTCCTTCCATTTCACAGTCGCCTTTTTCGCAGCGAGCCACCTCGTTCTCTATGGCTTCGGTTTCCGCTGCCGATGCCAACACGATGCTTCCAGCTAGGGGAGCATAAAGTAGGAATAAGTCGTTACGCCCCAATTCCTCGATCAAGGAAAGCTTATAAATATTCTTCTCTGACAAAACGCTCATAATCTCCAACGTATTTTTTGATTGATTCTCCATATTCTTCCCGGTAGGCACGATCCAAACGACGCGTGATGAAATAGCGGATGGATTGCCGGACAAAACGGCAATAATCGGCATCGGGACGGTTGCCGTTGGCCAACGTAGCGTTCAGGCATCCGCCGCCACAATTCCATTTGGCAAAGCAGTCGGCACACCAGGTCTGGCTCTTGACATTCATGGCCAACAGCCTTTTCAGCTTCGGACGGTCAATGTGCACAGTGCCGTCATCGTCCACCCATCCATAGATGTAGTCTGCATACCGAGGTTCCTGCGGCGAGGAGACACAGGGGCAGACAGACAGTGAGCCATCCGGACACAAGGCCAACTCACCGGGACAATAGCGGTCCACGGTCACATCGACATTGCGCAGGACAGTGCACGTCAGTCGGATGTTATACTGTTCTGCCAGCGACAGCGCGTCAATGAATCCTGCCAGAAAACGAGCATAGAAGACCCGACGGCCGGGCACAACGCCTATCATTGGCTCAAATGCCACATGGCGGATTTCAGGGAAACGGTCGTGCAACGCCTGCACCATTTCTGTCTGGCGCTCCACATTGAGGTCGGTAACCACAGCATTGACAGCCGGAACCACACCCCTGTCTATCAGCAGGCGGATGTTGGCTGTTACCTCAGCAAAATGACGCCGCTGAGCGTTCTGTACGTCCTCCAGCACATCATAGGATACTACCAGATTCAGTCGGTGATCCAGGCATTTCCGGATCAACTGCTCATCGACCAGTGACCCGTTGGTAATCAAGGTCACCGCCACCTGCCGGCCGCGTTGTCCGGCAGATTGGTACACATATTCAATCAACGGAGCCACCACGTCCATCCAAGACAACATCGGCTCTCCCCCACCGAAAATGGACACGGTGAACAACGGTCCGGGGCAGCGTCCTTCGTGCAGGAAGAAATCTACCGCCGCCTTGGCCTTAGCGAGGGGCAACCGGGCAGAAGACCGTCCTTTGGCCGAATAGCAATACGCACAGGAGAAGTTGCAAATGTTATTGGGCAGGATGGAAAGGTTGATAAAGTCCCGCTCATCACAGATATAACCCTCACGTTCGGACACCGGCAGCACGTCCGTGAGCCCATGCAACGCCTGCAGGTAGTCCTCCTCCGCCTCATCTGGCGAAAGGATGGCACGAGCCAAACCTCTGAGGTCTTCCACATCCGCCAGGAAGGCAGAGTCCGCTAGCGGCGAGTACACCACATTTTGCCGACCATCCTCTCCGGATGCTAGTACATACAAGTCCTGTTCCGCTAGCAGGCGGACACAAGTCGCGTAATCCAGAACCGTTCTGAACGGCCCTACCCCGTCATTTCGTTTCGTTTTCGACATATTGTTTCAGTGTTAATCCTTGTTCTTGTTTCAACGTGTCCTCAATGGCCTTCAACAACCGATAACGAACAAACCGCCGGTTGAAACGGCACACTTCCTCCAAATAGTCTGGCGGATAGTTGTCACGACGGGTCATGCACTCACCGCCGCAATCCCATTTGGCGAAACAATCCCGACAAGCGGTATACGCACACACATTCCTATCGTATAGCCTCTCGAAGCGTTTTTCGTCTATCCAGACCTGTCCTTCGTCTGTCACCTCGCCGTAAACACACTCCGCAAAATGTTCTTCCCGAGGTGAAGAGACTAGGTGACAAACGGAGATCTTTCCCATGGGCGTAAGGCACAATTTACCTGGACAATGCCTCGGAGTGATACCCCTCGATCCATCATCAAACGTGAAACGCAGAGTGATACCTTCGCGGCGGGCAATCGCACTACAGCGGACATACGCGTCGAAAAATGCATTATAAAAAGCTCGCAGATGGGCTGCCGATTCAAACAAGGCGGCACTTGTGACAGGCTCCATCGTATACCCAGTCACAAATGGATAATCCTGTGCCACGCACGCCACCATCTCCTCCATTCGGTGCACGCTCAACGGTGTAATGGTGGAGTTAAGCTTCACCCGCACACCCTCTTTATGCAAGCAACGGATGTTGTCCCGTACCCTCGCCCACATCCCGCGCTGTCTGTCCTGCAGCTCCGGAAGTACCTCAAAGGATACGCCCGCCGTACAGTCGTAGCGGCTAAGGAAGGCGGCTATCCCGGATGTCACCAGCGAACCATTAGTGATGACTGACACGCCTATGCCGAACCCCTCAGTTCCAGCACGCCGCTTGGCATAGGCAATCAACCCGCTGGTCAGCGGCCAGGTGGCGAGCGGCTCTCCCCCACCAGTGACGAACAGGGACAGGTGGCAAGGTTCCAGACGCGTATGGTTGATGAAATAGTCCAGGACGGCTCTGGCTTTCTGCTCGTCTAGCACAACAGCACTTCTACCTTTCGCCGAATAACAATAGCTGCAAGCGAAATTGCACGTCAAGTTCGGAATGACAGACAAACGCGTGGTCTGCTTGATGTCGCGCTTGGGCCGGACGGATACCTCGTCTTGGTGGAAGGTGTTCATCAACTCCTGCACAGCCTTGTTCGTCGCGTCGTGCCGTCCTTCATACTCGGCAGCCAAGGCATCCACCATGAACTGGTCTGCCAAGGCTATTTCATCCCGGAATGGCGAGTAGAGTATTTGTATGGCTTCGTCTGCCAGACCGAACAACTCCCCACACGGGATGGCAAAAAGTTCAGACTTCTTAAATCTCATCTATGTATAAATGGATCGGATTAACGGCTAATTCATTGATTGTTTTTTAAAGGTCCAAGAAGCGGTTTAGGTTTCCAGACCTTGCGCTTTATCGCGGCAGCTTATCCCGCGGGGTGCAACAGGCGAATGCCTTTAAAGGCGGAAGCACCTCCGGCTATCCACGTTCCGGACGTACTTCCGCGCACTCGTCATCGGTTAGTCGTTACAACGACAGCCGCCGCCAAAACAGTCACAGCATCCGGCTGCCTTCGTTTTGGCCTTCTTCACTTTCACGATTTTCATGACAGATCAGCATTAACGTATTTCCCTTACTCTGTTGCTGGCTTTTCAGGTTCCGCCATTTTTCTATGTTCAGATGCCCCACTGGGCCTTCATCTTCTGCATGTTGATTTCCTCGTTCTGGTTCCGGGTTCTTTCAATTTCAATCTTCCGGTCTCTGATAGGTTTGCTTATATACCAGTAGACCCCTCCCCAAAGAGCCAAGACGACCAGGGCACTGACGAAATTGAACAGGAAGAAGACGAGGACGGCCAGTGCCCAGCCCCATTTCAGGAGGTTGGCCTGCTTCACTTTATCCGGCATCTCCGCAGCTACTTGCTCCGCTGGATCCTGCACTTTCCGCAAAGGTACCCTGCAGTGCGAGATGCCGCTTCCGTCGGCAAACTCTTGCAGGAAATAGTTCTCGCCCTTGAATTCATAGTCCAACACGTAATACGGAATCAGCACCTTGTTGCCATACGTCTCCAGAGTACTGCGTGTCATCACCTCCAAGTTGCACAAGTGCTGCGTGTCAAACTGGTTGCCCATAGCAATCAGTTGGGCCGCCTCCTCAGGCGTCACCTTACCCAGCGTGCCCAGGATATAGCCTATGCTGTAACCCAGAGTCTTGGCATGCTTCAGGCCTATGTGGTCGGTCACCTCGTTGCAGCACGTCTGCCAATACTCCGCCGGGCTTGCCGACAGGTCGCCCGTGATGTTTTCTGTAGGCACGTTCACACGCTCGTCATAAGGTATCAAGTTGATGTCTTCCAGCGGAAAGAACAAGCCGGCGGGTACCTCCAGATGCTCGTCGTCCTTGGGGAGGCAGGGCACTACGATGTCAAACGTCAGAGTCCGGAAGCGGTCGCTCACCGGGGTGCCGGCCTTTAGCTCCACCTTCTTGTTGCCGAAAGTGATGGTGTGGTCGCCCTGCAACTGTCCGCTCCACGTCCCGTCAACTGTTCCCGTATATTGATATCCCCAGACGTACTTTACTTTCAGCCGTGCCGGATTCATGCTCTCGATGGCACCGCTCTGAAAGAACTGTCCCTTCAGAAACTTCACCATGTCCTTGAAAAACTGTTGCTCGGAAAACTGTGGTTTCATGAGCAACTCTTGTTGGGTCTTTGTATTCATACTGTTATCATTTATGATTAATAAGAAATGTTCATTAGATTTAGTTAAGGTGTGACATCTTCACTCGCAGCTAACCCCTAGCAAGATGACCGTAACATTGTCTGCGCCTCCGGCTGCCAGGGCTGCCTCTACCAGTAGACGCGCGCTACAGTCTTCCGCCCGAACCAAACTACCTATCTCCGCACCTTCCACCATGTCTGTCAACCCATCCGAGCAAATGAGGTATTTATCGCCGTCTACCATCCGGGTGGGAGTGACATCCACAAAGACATCATCCAGCCCCAGTGCATTGTATATCAGGTTGGACGGGAGCGTGGGGTCGTTCTGTCGCACCCGCTCGGAGTGGTCGGTGGTCAATTGCTTGAAGAGGCCGTAGCGCAAACGATAGAGGCGGCTGTCGCCCACATTCAACACGTAGACCTGTTCGTCATAAGTGAACAAACCACAGAATGTACACCCCATACCCGAACCTCGGGCGGCTGCCTTCATCTGACTGCTGACATCCGCGCCCCACTGCTTTACGGCCTTTACCACCTCTTCCGTGTCCAGTCCATCGGGCAGCGCGACAAGGAACTCGTTGAACGAGCTGGTGGCCATATTCGAAGCCACCTCGCCATCGGCATGCCCGCCCATGCCGTCGGCCACTGCCGCCACAAAGCGGATGCCGTCTCCGGTGTCACAGGTAAAGCTCAACGCGCTGTCGCGCACCTGTTCGCCAAAGACCAAGGCCATGTCTTCGTTGTTGCTGCGCACCTTGCCGGTCTCGCACACGACGTCACATCTTATTCTCATGATTTCATTCTACTTTAAAGTTATAAAAATTAGCTATCCGCACCATATCGCCTTTCCCGAAGGGCAAGGTCGGGTTGCAGGGCCTCCCATTGACTTTCGTGCCGTTTCGTGACCCTAGGTCGGTGATAGTCCACTGCCCCCCCGTCTTGTTCAGCCTGGCATGCGTGCCCGAAATGTAAATCATAGCAGACAGTTGCGGCAGATAGTCTCCACAGGTGCGCCCGATGACGGCTTTGTCCTTCAGTGGAAGTCGCAGGTGCTGCTCCACACAGACCAGCCAGGCTGCTTCGTCGGGTGCCTCTTCTATCACTGCTGGTCGGTGGGGCACGGCTTCCGCCCCAAACACAGCAGATGCTCTCACCAACGGTTTCCCGCATCCACCGCAGCGCTTCCCTTCACCCTTGCCGATTTTCCGACAGTCCGGACAGGCGTATAATTCGCTGCCACATTGGTCGCAATAGCAACTGTCATCGTCTATCACCGCTTTGCATACTGAACATATTGCCATAATATCCTCCTTTCTTTTCTATTCGTTAATCTTCATATCTTCCTGCCTCAGCACATATAATTCCTCTTCCTTGAATCCTGGCAGGTCCATCCGTTTGCGGAGCCGCCGTCCTTGGTTCAGTTTCACCCTGTCGAAGTAGTTGCGCGCTTCGCGAGCATTGGCAAAATTTTGTCCCTTGTTATACACCAAGACGGAGAAATAATGTTGCATTTCTTCATCCGCATATTCGTCCATCTGCAGTCTGTGCTGCTTCACAATCCGCCGGAAGATTTCGGCCAGTTCGTCTGCCGTGTAGTCTTCAAAATAGATTTTCCGTGTAAACCTGGACTCAAGTCCCGAATTGGTATTGATCCATCGCTGCATCTCCCTAGGATATCCTGCCGCTATGCCTATCATTTTTCCTTTATAGTCCAATAGCTTGGTCAGCAACACGGGCATGGCATCCTTGCCGAACCCGCTGGCACCGTCATCTAGGCCATACGCCTCGTCAATAAAAAAGATTCCGCCTACGGCGCGATTAATCATTTGCTCGGTCTTGGGGCCGGTTTGTCCCACGTAGGGGGCAATCAGGTCTTTTGGTGTCACCTCCACCACTTTGTTTGAGGGAAGCAGTCCCAAGGAGTAGAAAATGTTGCCCATGATGCGTGCAACGGTCGTTTTTCCCGTGCCCGGATTGCCCAAGAACAGGTAATGGTCCAGATTCACGTTGGCTTTTCCGTCATTAGCAGCAGCACGCCGTCTCTCGATGGTAAGCGTGTCGGCCAGTTCGCGCACGGCCTTCTTCACAGCCGATAAGCCAACCAGTTCGTCCAGTTCGCGCATGCATTCGTTCAGGTCAATCTTTTTAGGCGGGTCGTAAGGGATGTCTGCGGCTTCCAAAGTATATAGCTGTTCATCCGTCAGTTCTTCCGGGGGAAGTTCGCACAAGCGGGTGCTTTGTCTCTCTTTGGTCGCATTGAACAACTTCACCATTTCGCCAGCATTCCCAAAGTTCTTGTCCTTCATGGTCACCATCTCTTCCACTTTGGTCCGCAACAGTTCTTCGGCCTCCTGAGTCAGCCGGATTTTCTCTTTGCGGGCATTCAGTTTAAAGATGTCCACCAGATTGTCTACGGAATAGTCGTCAATATGTATACGATAAGTAAATCGCCGCGCCAATCCGGGATTGGCGTTGGCTACGAACTCTTCCATCTCGGCTTTATACCCGGCCATGACGGTAACGAACTTGCCTGCGTCATTGCTCATGCGGGTCATCAAAGCTTCTACGGCAGCTACACCGTCCTTATCCTTGGCCCCGGGTGTATTCAGGGGAATGAGGTTATATGCTTCGTCAATGAACAGCACGCCGCCCATGGCTTCGTCCACGGCCTTGTCCATATTCACACCGGCAGAATTGGCGTAGCTGTCCAGCAGGGTTTTCCGTTCCCGTTCCACGACATGTCCTTTCGTGAGCACTCCCATTGCTTTGAAGATGGCTCCCAGACGTTTGGCCATCACGGTTTTCCCAGTGCCCGGATTGCCAGTTATTAGGAGATGGATATTGGGCTGCACGGATTTCCCTCCCCGCAATGCCCTCATACGATCTATCCGCACCTTATTGGCGATGGCTCGTAATTGCTGTTTCACGCTCTCCATCCCTATCAGGTCATCCAACGAATCTAGGATGTCATCCACGCTCTTCTTGCCCTGCGAGGCTTCCACACCCTCGATGTCTGCCAGCGTGATAGCCCGTTCAGTTTGTGGCGATTGAGGCGTCCCGTTTCGGTGATTTTGTTCGTTCCGGTTGGTCAAGGAAGCTACAGCACGCTGATAAGCATTACGCACCTCGCGGGCATTGCCGAAGGTTCGCTGTTTACTCAGGTACATTTTCTCGAAGAACTGCTCCAAATGAGCCTCAGCATCCTCCGATAACGTGTAATGCTCCTCCGAAGCAGCCACCATGCGGCGGAAAATCTCTGCCAACTCAGGACCTGTATAGTCCCGGAACTGAATCACTCTGTTGAAGCGCGAAGCCAAGCCCGAATTGGTCTGTAGGAACTCGCCCATCTCTTTGGTATAACCGGCCAGGATAATGACCAGCTGCCCTCGTCGATTCTCCGCCAATTGCAGCAAAGTGTCAATAGCTTCCTGACCGATAGAGTCATTGTCCGATGATTTCAGCGAATAGGCTTCGTCAATGAACAGCACGCCGCCCATGGCTCGATCCACTTGTCGGGTCACAGTCTTCGGAGTTTCGCCCATGTACTGCGACACCAGATCTTTCCTGGACACCTCCACCAATTGCCCCATAGGCAGTGCGCCCAAGGCATTGAGCGCATCGGCAAACAGACGAGCCATAGTGGTTTTGCCCGTACCCGGATTGCCCAGAAACTGAAAGTGGTCTTTGATGACAATCTGCGCTTCAGGCCCTTTCAGTCGGCGTGCTTGCTCCAAGCTGTTGGCTATTGACCGTATACTTTCCTTTATTTCCTCTACGCCTACGTATCGGTCGAACTCTTTCATTACTTCTTCAAATGTTTTAGGCACGAATTCTTTGCCTTCCACACAATCTGGAGTCACAGGTTCTACCGTCAGGTGCCGGTTCGTGTAACTCAGTTCAATCTCGTAGGCCCGGCGATGCGCATTATGCCCATGGGCTCCCTTGGCTTCGTCGGGGTGGCGTCGATCGTTGATGTAAATGCGTCGCAATTTCTCCAACGTGTCCGGGACAACACTGTGTTTATAGACCTCCTCAAGTTCCCTACGGGTAATCTCTACCAATCCGTTCACGCTGATCTCGGACGTTTCTACAAAATAATTGATTGCAGAAGCTGCATTGGGGTTCAAACTAAAAAAGTGTTTCAAACGGGGTAATCCGGTAAACACTACCACCGGCTTTCCGACTTCTCCCCGCCACTCTTTTACGGCTGCGAGCATGTAGTCGATACGTGCTTCTTCTACTGCTTCGCCTTCGGGTACCAACTTTTCGGCTTCGTCCACCACCAACATGCCACCGGCCGCTTGAGCAGCATTTTTAACCAAATCTTTCACAAACCCATCGTAATTAATCGGTATCACTGTTAAGGGTTCTTTCTTGGTGAGAATGCCAGCCTGGAACAGTTCTTCCGCTAAAGCCTTGGCCACGGTGGTCTTTCCTGTGCCGGCTTCGCCTGTGATGACAAAGCTTAGTTCCATACGCCGCTTGATACCCAATGACCGATAGCGTTCCGTCATGGATTTCGCTTTTTCCGTAACATCTGTCAGTAGGGTTCGGATTTCCTCCTTGTCTACCAAAATGGACAATCCGGTGGTTGGTACCGGTGTAGTCTGTTGTGGAGCGCAAGGGCTTCTCACTGACTGAGATTCCAAGAATGCTTCGGACAGATTCAACGCTTTCCCGCATCGTTTGCAGTAGCGAGCTGTCTCTCGGTTGGTTTGTTTACAATATGGGCAAAGCATATTTCGGTTACAAATCTAAAGTTACGGGATATAAGTTTATTCTTTCTTTACGAAACGGAAGTCGTGTTCCGTTCCTTTCCGGCTGTTCGTATAGGTGCCTTCGATGACAGTTTTTCCATTTTCCTGCCGGACGCGTGCATCGTATAAAATGTTTTTGTCCAGCGTACCGTCCACGTTCTTCAGAGTGAAGATGATGTGTCCCTTGTCATCCTGGTCAGATGTCCCGAACACTGATTGCGTCATGGGTGTGGAATAGCCTATCGTAATCATTCCACTCCAGCAAATTTCTCCCTCCACTTCATGGGCTTGTATGTCGGCTGTCGTGCGGCGATCATCAAAGACACCCTCATAGCTGCCTGCCACATTCGTCAAAACGGAAGATCCTTCAGCTCCGCCATCTGCTCCTTGTTTGGATCCTATCCAACCTACCAGAAAGAACACGACGATGGTAAGTCCCCACATCCCTGCCGCTTTGCGTATTAGCGGGCCGTTGCCCGACTTCACCTGTTGGGCGCTTTCGATGAATACACAGGCCGGATAATCCGGAGGTAGTCCGGGCAACAACTTTTCCCGACTGCCGTATGCATCGCCCAAGCAAGCCCGTTGTTCAGCCACAAGCGGATCCAAGGTGGGACACCATTTATCCTTAGGTCGGGTGACAGACCTAGCGAACAAGCCTCGCCCCATCAGATACATCATCAGGGCCAATGCGACAACCAATACCCAAGGGACTATGGGGGTGGCAGCCTTGCATAAGTACACTACCAAATAGCCTGCACCCCATCCGGCCAAGATGCCTACCAGCCAATGAACATAGGCAAAAGCCACCAATCCCACCAGGATGCCCACTATAACTCCCAGCACCGTGCCGATGCCTTCCATCAATTCCCGGAACAAACCAGAATCCGATGTGGTCAGCATGAATATGGCCACGATGCACATCAAGGTCAGCGGCACATAACATCCCAATGCTGTCACCCATCGCACTGTCCGTATGGTCTGGCAAGCGTTGTTGAATGTTTTCCGGGCGTCTGCAATCTTGGCTTCCGTGTTTGCAGCCCGGCGCGCAGATTCGCTCTGGGGCAGATGTTTACGTTGGTATTGCAGTCCTTCCCAAGCTTTGGCAAAGAAACTTTTCTCTTTCCCCGCAAAAGGGTTCTCCTGAAACTGCAGAGCCAGCCAGTCTTGTAGCAATCCGGCTATTCGCTTGTCCTTTGCGGAAAAAGCATCTACCGAAGCTTTGTGTTGCTCATAATCTTGGAGGCCTGTCAAAGCCAGCGGACCTATCTTTAGGGGGAACATTCGGTTCAGCAGACCGGTCACCGCCTTCATTCGTGCTGTCCGATCGGTATAAACCGTGTATTTCCTTTGATTGTCCTCCGACTGTAGATTCATGCATTCTTGAATCCAATTAATCTGGTTCGCGTATTTTTCCCTTGCCCATAGGTATTGCCCCAAACGGGTGCGCAGAAAGTCCTGTCCCGTAGCCAGTTGCGAGGCAAGCATGCAATCTGCCACTTCATTCTTACTCAGCTCGTCGGCCATCCGTACAGCCAAGTCTTCTACTGTTACCAGTGTCGACTTGTTTTTCCCCTCTAGGGGCAAGAAATCGTATCCCGTGCGATAGGCCGCCGTGTAAGCCATCAGCCAGCCACACGAGTTTGTTAGCTGCATTCCAGCGGCTTTATTCCTGGAGTTCAGCAATTTCCCTGCCAATGCCTGGTCTCGAGCAGCTACCCAGGTCATGAAGTCATCGCCAGTCAACTCATTCACACACCCACTGGTCAAGATGCCTGTGCGCAACCCTTCAGTCAATTCCTCCATACTGTGCAGGAGAAGTATACCCTGAGGACGGTGCAGGCGGTAAGCAAAGTTTGCATCTAGTTCATAACACAAGCGGAATATCCCTTTTGAACCCGTGTTCCTGATGATCTTCGGATATTCATCTGCCACTCTGTCTCGTCCCATTGCCCGGAAATAAACCCACAACATATGCGTCGGCTTTTGCAACTCACCGACATAATCATCTACATGAATTGCCAGTTCCTTGGCCAGTTCTTCATCCGTAGCCACCCCGTTTCCTTTCTTGCCGAAATAGGGCATGCCTTCGTCTAGCAGTAGACATGCTGCATACAATCCGGCATCTCGGTCACCCGGATATTTCATTTCTACCAGATTATGCACGGCTAAAGCCAATTCTGGTTCTTCTATCTCACGGAACCGGGTTTCTATCTGCTCTTGGTATAAGTAATCTTTCGCCAAGTTCGGATTTTCCCACATAATGCGGGCCAATTCTTTGGGTGAATTGGCTATCAGATTCTTCTTTGTGCTGAATACGAATCGGAACCCCGCCCGGCCTGTTTCCTCATTCTGAATGTTTATTTCTCCTCTGGCCCATCGCACTATGGTATCAAAGTTTGCCCGGACATCCACATTTCTCCGGGTCAGCTCCTTGATGAGCCACAACAACTGCCCGTCCATGTCCCTTGCGGATGGATAAGGCAAGGTCTCTTCTTGCTTGTCTTTCACCAGCTTGGCTTCATCGGCTGTCAGTAACCCCTCGCCTGTCCACAAAGCTAAGAGTGACATGCCCATGGCATAAAAATCGGCAGCCGGCGTCACATAGGTGGTTCGCCCTGGGATATAGGTGTACATCTCCGGCGCCGCGTAGATAGGCGTGCGTCCTCCGTCGGTTGCGGTTCTGCCTTGCGCATCCAGCCGCTTGCCTATACCAAAGTCCGTCAGCAATAACTGTGTATTCTGTCGGTCTGCGTATAGGAAATTAGCAGGCTTGATATCGCGGTGCAGCACGCCATGCCGGTGGCAAAAATCAATGGCCTTAGCCATCTGTACTGCTAAACTTTTCAGTCGTTCTGCCTGATCGTTCAGCCGGAGTTCGGACAGAGGCTGACCTTGGCAATACTGCATCAGTTCGAAGTCATAGGATATTCCGTTGCGATCCTGCCACACCCCGTGATTATAGATATCCACCAAGAGTCCACTACCTCGCGTCCTCATCACCACATCCAGCACATCATGGTTGGGATGCCGTTGGGGCTTATACAACTTGAGGGCATAGTCCGTGCCCGAAGCGCGGACATGAAAGACCTTGGCTTCGCCAGAATGTACCGAAATCACTTTCACCACTTCCAACCGCAAGCCATCAATGACGTATGCATCATATTCCGGCACCTCGTCCGGAATCCCTCTTCCCGTCCCTACAAGCGGGACGGCTGTACCTGTCGTGGGCGGCACGGCTGTCTCTGTGGCAGGCGACACAACTGTCCCTGCCGTAGGCGGTACGGCTGTCCCCATGACGGGCGGTACCGCTGTTTCTGATGGTATGTTCGTCTTTTTCAACTTATAGCTTATATTAATGTGTAAATATCGTTATGGTACAGTCCTTTTTAGATATACAAAGTCACTATCTGTGAGGTCCGGGTTATTACCTCTTCATCCCGGTAGATCCACTTTCCGCCCAATTCCGGCTGAACGCACTCTGAGGGTTCATGATGGAGGTAGCCGCACAAATTGCATACCCACCCCATAGTCTTCCTCACCTTTTCCCGTTTAAAAGAGCAAATTTCCTGTTTACAGGCGCACAAGAAGTTGCGCTGAATCTCCGGAGGATCTTGAGGATCGGGCAAGAGGGCATCAAGCGCGGCCTGCATTTCGGCCTTCTTCTGCTGATATTCATCCAGAGCTGCTTTCAGCAAGTCGCGGTCGACCTGTCCTTTCCGTCTATGCTCTATCCGAGGAATCGGCTTTGCAATTGGAGGAACAGCAGGAGTAGTAGAGGGTGCAACTGCTCCGCAGAACAGCTCGTCGTAGTGTGCCAACAACCGGAGATCTTCTTCCGTCAGGCCTTCAGATCCATCTACACCCGGCTCTTCATGACCATCTTCTTGCAGCAAAGCTACTATTCTATCCTTCAACTCCTCCAGCTCCCGAGCCAAGGTGCGCGAATGTATCACGCGAGGGTCGCTTACCGCTTTCTGCAACGCCTCTTGGGCCAATTCATTGAGAGGCGCGCCGCATTCCCGGCAGAAGCTCCTAAAATTTAGCGTTCCACAATGCGGACAGACCACTCCAGCGCGCGGATTGCCACACTCCGTGCAGAACTGTTCATCCTTATCCATCGATGCGCCGCAAAACGTACAGTACCCGCTACCTGTTTCGTGGGGAGTGGTAGAAGCCGATGCGCTTCTCTCCTTGTGCGGTGTTTCTTGCCGCCGCGTCTGTTGTCTGAATAGTGTCTTTCTGTTTTCCATCTTCTTCACTCTGTTTTTACCACCAGATAGCTTGTTTTACTCCAGAATTTCTTTTCATCCGTCACCACCAGAATTAAAAACGAATTGATGGCGCGCAACTGATAACTGTCTGAAGGCATATCAGACAACACTTCCGCCTTCTTGGCGTGCAACTCTATGCGAGTCAGTTCCGAAACTTTCCCGGGGATATAGAAACTGCTAGTATAACCGCTTTCTTCCACACGAAGCCTGCCCAAGAGCCCTTTGCTAATTACCCCGCTCTCCAGCAATGCCTCTTCCGAGCCGATGGCATAGTGGCATTCCTTGTTTTCTTCTTTTTCTTGTGCTTGCAACACCTGCTGGATTTTCACGATGGTATTCCGGTTTTCGGTATGCAAATCGTTCAACTCCACTTTTAGCCTGTTCATCGTTTTCAGAGAGGCATTGATGTTGTTGACGTCCACCCGAGTCAGGTTGTTTGTCGTATTCTGCACATTGTACAGGTTGTTCTCCACGTTGTTCACCTGCGACAACAGCTGCTCTATTTGGACTCGGATCTGATTCATCTCCATATAGTTTTGTTGAATCACCTGAGCGTTACCAGAAGCAATGGCCGAATTTGCCGCCTGCTGCATTCCGGCCATCTGCTGTTTTTGTTCATTCACAGACACGTTTAGCTGCTCCACAGTCACTATATAATATTGTATGGTTCGCGTGATGTTTTCCTGCTCTTCCTTTTTCTCCTCTTCCTGCGGTGTCTCATCTTCCTTCTTTTCTTCCTTTTCCTCGTCATCAGACGCCATCCAGTCGGGCAAGAAGTCCGACAAGGTCTCAACGATGACTCCACCTACTCGTCCGCACCATCCCAAGATGTCTTTGGCAGTCACCGAGCCTAGGAAAGCCAGAAAGAAACCGAACAGGAGAAAAAAACCAACTATTTTACAAACCAATTTTACCATTTCGCTTATTTTTTGAATGTCTAACCAAAGGTTCTGTTACGATTTGCAAATAAACAAATTTCTTTTATATGAATTTGTCACATAAAACAGTGATTTTTCAATGCGAAAATATTTTTCCTTTTTCAGAAAAAAGACTTATTTTTGCAACCGGAAAACAAGAACGAAAAAACATAATCTGCTTATACTTAACATTTAATATCATACCCCGATGGATAACAAACCATACTCCATATTGATCATAGACGACCATCCCTTAGTGACAGACGGAATGGCAAAGTTGATTGCAGCACACTTGGAGCATTCCCGGTGCCTCTCTGCCAACAACCTCGCCACCGCCCGAAGACTGTGCGAACGGCAAGCGTTCGACCTGTACATCGTAGACCTAGAGATGCCGGATGGCAATGGTTTGGAATTTGTCCAACGGATACGCCAATCTACCCACTCAGGACACATCCTGCTGTACACCATGCACGAAGAGCCTTGGATAATCAACGGAATCCTGCAATCCAGCAGCTATGCTTTCCTGTCTGGAGCACTCTCGAAACACGCAGATTTGGAAGAACTCCTCGCCGCCATCCGCGCCATACAATCCGGGAAGACCTATTTTGGGCAGGTTTTCAAAGCCTTAGCGGACAAAGAAGCCCAGAACCTTGCTTCTTGCTTCCAGGTACTGAGCATGAGAGAGAAAGAAGTGCTCTGCTTACTTGCAAAGGGCTTAAGCAGCTCCGCGATAGCCGAGCGCATGTGCCTCAGCGTAAATACTATCCAGACCTACCGCAAACGATTGTTCGAGAAAATGGAAGCCAAAAATGTTGTGGAACTGGTCAATAAATGCCAAGGTTTGATTTAAACAGCTCTCTTCTAGACTACTTTTCCACTCCGTGGCAGGTTCAAATCGTGCGTCTGTTTCTGCCATAGACACCTAGCAAGAGCTTCACTACGAAAAAAGCCTTCTGGCAACCGATTGCCCAGGCATCTTTATACGCTTACTCTCCGCTATCACGAGCACAGCAGCGACGGTACTTTCCGACGCAAAATAAGCATTCAGTAATCATCATATTTTTGGGGTGTCTGTAGAGTACTATCTTTGCATGTGAAAGATAATATCAAATCTTAAACGACTAAGAAACGACAACAGCACCTAAAAGACCGCCTTTTTTATACAAAATGACAGGTAAATGACTACCTTTGCATAGAAATCCTTTTTTTAGCGCATTTTGCACGATGAGAAGATACCTCTTCAGCGAAAACGGCTTCACCGAGAAGCCCGAATGGGCACCCAACTGCTGGGTGAACGTGGAGTGCCCGGACAACAACGACTTCGACTTC
>CALUFR010000009.1 GCA_944319875.1 uncultured Bacteroides sp. | reverse complement strand
GTAGAGCACAACCTTGCCAAGGTTGGGGTCGCGAGTTCGAGTCTCGTTTTCCGCTCCAAGTAAAGGTTGCCGGGACAAAAGACCACGCGGCGGAACTGCAAGACGCGCACGATTCAGGTGCGTGTGTCGAGAGGCATGCAGGTTCGAGTCCTGTTCTGGGCACTATGAAGGTTAGGCAATCGCGGAAATAGCTCAGTTGGTAGAGCACAACCTTGCCAAGGTTGGGGTCGCGAGTTCGAGTCTCGTTTTCCGCTCATAAAAAAAGGTCCGAAGAAATTCGGGCCTTTTTTATTATTCTTTGATTTCCTTGTTGATGCGTTCGATGTAGTCCAATAGCTCCTTCCGTCCCGATCGGTCTTCGGATGAAGTGATGAAGTAGGGGGGCAGCTCCTCCCATTGCTCTTCCAGTTTCTTCAGGAAGGTTGCTACATTTGCCCTCAGCTTGCCTCCTTTCAGCTTGTCGGCCTTGGTGAAGACGATGGAGAAGGGGATGCCGTTCTCGCCCAGCCATTCGATGAACTTCAGGTCAATGGCCTGCGGTTCCAGCCGGCTGTCTATCAGAACGAACAGACTCGTCATCTGCGGGCGTTGCAGGATGTAGCTTTCAATGATGTTCTTGATTTGCTCCTGTCCCTTGAAGCCGCGTTTGGCGTAGCCATATCCGGGCAGATCCACGATGTACCAGCTCCGGTTGATGAGAAAGTGGTTTATCAGCATGGTCTTTCCGGGAGTGGCCGAGGTCATGGCCAATCCTTTCCGTCCGGTCAGCATGTTGATGAGGCTTGACTTCCCCACATTCGAGCGTCCGATAAAGGCATACTCGGGCAAGTTGCCCGGCGGGCATTTGCGTACGTCGGTATTGCTGATGATGAATTCTGCACTCGTTATCTCCATGGTTTCTATTAAAATTTAGTGTTATACCCGTTGCAAAGGTAGCACTTATTTGCTTATCTTTGCGTTCGCATTATGAAAGTTTATGGTTATGAACGGACAGTATCCTTCGGTTTTGTTGGAAAAAGCGGTGAGTGAGTTTGCCAAGCTGCCGGGCGTGGGGCGTAAAACGGCCATGCGTCTGGTGCTCCACCTGCTGCGTCAGGACGCGGCGACAGTCGAGGCTTTCGGTAACGCCATCGTTACGCTGAAGCGCGAAGTGAAGTATTGCAAGGTGTGTCATAACATTTCCGATACCGATGTCTGCCGCATCTGTTCCAGTCCTCAGCGTGACGCTTCTGTGGTGTGTGTGGTCGAGAATATACGCGACGTGATGGCTGTAGAGGCTACTCAACAGTTTCACGGTTTGTATCACGTGCTGGGAGGCGTCATCTCGCCAATGGATGGCGTCGGGCCGGGTGATTTGCAGATAGAAAGCCTTGTGAAGCGTGTCGAAGCCGGTGGAATCAATGAGGTTATTTTGGCTCTGAGCACCACGATGGAAGGCGATACCACCAATTTTTATATCTACCGTAAGCTGGAGAAGTTTGGTGTCAAGTTGTCGGTCATTGCGCGAGGAATCTCAGTAGGCGACGAACTGGAGTATGCCGACGAGGTGACTTTGGGACGCAGCATCGTGAACCGTACTCCCTTTAGTGGTGCAATGTGATTTTTTTAGTGTATTATAATTAAAGTATGGAAGAGAAGATCAAACAAGCGGTTCGTTTCCTTCGGATCTCTTATGTTATATTTTGGATTGTGTCGCTCGTATTTGTGCTGGTGGGCGAGACTTCGGATGGCTGGGTCGGAAGCTATGCTGATGAAGTGCGCACCGTATATTATGCCGAGGCGTTGTCTATCCTGTTGACGGTGGTCTGTGTGCCTTTGTCGTTGAAGCTGTTTGCCTGGGTGCTCTATCGTCGCATCGATTGTGCAAGCATTGCCCGTGCCTTACAGCTCTACGTCTTTTGGAGCGGCATGCGTCTGGTGTTGCTGGCCTTGCCGCTGATGGCAGGTTTCCTCACCTATTATGCCATGCTGAGTACGACGGGGCTGCTTTGTGCGCTGATAGCTTTGACAGCTTCTTTGTTCTGCTTCCCGGGAGAGGAACGCTTGCGCAGGGAGTTGCATATTGAGCGGGAAGGAGGTGAGTTATGAGCCACAGCTTTTTCGTAGGGACACAGGTCATCCTCCGAGCTATGGAGCCGGAAGATCTGGAAGTGCTTTACCGGATGGAGAACGATCCGGACATGTGGGATATCTCCAATTACTCCGTGCCTTATTCTAAATATGTCCTGAAGCAATACATTGAGAACTCCCAGTGCGACATGTTTGCCGACAAGCAACTCCGCCTGATGATTGTCCGCCGTTCGGACGGTGAGGTGATTGGAACGGTGGACGTGACAGATTTCGCCCCCATGCACCGCAGGGGGGAAATAGGCATTGCCGTGCGGGAGCCTTTCCGTGGGAAAGGCTATGCCCGCGAGGCTCTCACTTTGCTATGCGACTATCTTTTCGGCTTCCTGTGTGTTCATCAGTTGACGGCACACGTTGCTGTGGACAATGAAGCAAGCCGTCGTCTGTTCGTGTCGGCCGGCTTCGTGGAGTGCGGCCGACTGAAAGAATGGTGGTTTGCCGACGGATGCTTTAAGGACGTCTTGCTGTTTCAGCGTTTGCGTAAGGCTTAGTTGAGGGTGGGAGTCTCTGGAAAGCGAGACCATACTTCATACTTTCCGCCCAGCTTGCTCAACGCGTTCTGCCACAGGTTTTCCGTGTCGTTCACGTCCATCAGGGATTTGGTGCTTTCCTGGCTGATGATCCACGAATCCTTTGCAATCTCTTTCTTCAGCTGTCCGCCATCCCAGCCCGCATAGCCGACGAAGAAGCGGATTTTTCCTTCGATGGAATCAGCCGTGTTGATATAGTCTTTGATGACATCGAAGTCCCCATTGACATACAGTCCCTTTCGGATGGCCAATGCTCCCGGTATATTTTCAAGGGTATGCAGGTAGAAGATGGAGTCCATGCTGCGTGGTCCTCCCCAATACACGGGTATTGTCTTCTTGCAGATAAAACCGTCAAAGAATTGAGAGAGTGTCAGGGGAAACGGTTTGTTCATGACTAAGCCCATTGTCCCTTCGTTGTTGTGTTTGACCAAGAGGACTACAGACCTTCCAAACAGCTTGTCGCTTAGGAACGGCTGGGCAATGAGTACTTTTCCACGACTGGGTTTTACGTGGTTGCTTTCTATCTTAAATATATCTGTGTTAGTTGACATGATGCTAAGATACGGATTAAAAAATTAGATACAAAACTTTTGCTTTATTTTTTTAGTTGGAGTTCCTTTTTTTGTTCTTATCTGGGATGGTTTTCGGCAAACAGAGCCATTCGTTCATCCAGCAGGGCATATTGGTGATCCTGGATAAAGGAGGTACAGGCGCGCAGGCCTTCCTGTGAACTGCCGGTAGTTACCAGTGAGATGGCGCTCACTCCGTAATACATCAGTTCCTTGGCCAGTTCGCCGCTGCTCATTCCCGGATAGCCGATGGTGAAGTAGAAGCCGTCGGCCACGGGTTCCCCCAAGTCGTTGTCATACACCAGATGGAAGCCGTGCCGCAGGAAGATTTCCTTCAGTCGGCGGGCTCGTTCCCCGTAGACACGCACTTCGTCCAGAAAATTATATCGGCCGTCATTGGCGGCTTTCAGCATGGCAGCCAGGGCATATTGAGCTGAGTGGCTGGTTCCTGACGAAAGTGCATAAAGCACGCGATGGATAAAGACCGTGCCGAATGTGCCGCCTCCGTAACGTTGGGTCAGACCCGGGTAGGCGCGATGATAAAGTTTGTCCGAGATGCAACTTACGCCGATGCGTTGTCCGGCGTAGCTGAAAGCCTTTGAACCGGAGATAAGCAAGATGTAGTGGTCGGTGTAGTGAGCCACGGACGGTTGGAAAGGCGGTTGGAAAGGACGGCTCATGTCCTGGCGGAAGTCCATGGCGAAATAGGCCAAGTCCTCCAAAACGATGGCGTCATACTTCGTGGCCAGACGGCCTATGATGCGTAGTTCCTCGTCCTTGAGGCATACCCAACTGGGATTGTTCGGATTGGAGTAGATGATGGCGGAGATGTTTCCGCGGCGCAGGTAGCTCTCCAGTTTTTCCTCCAGTTTGCTTCCGCGGTAGTTATAGACATCAAATGTCTCATACTTTTGCCCCATCACCACCAGTTGTTGCTTTTGTACGGGGAACCCCGGGTCTATAAAAAGAATGGTGTCCTTCTGCGGGTCGCATTGGCTGCATGTTAAAAACGAGGCGAATGTGCCCTGCATGGAGCCGGTCACCGGTACGCATCCTTCAGGCGCGATGTCTACATTGACGAACGCTTTCACAAAGCGTGAAGCTTCCTGCTTCAGTTCGGCCAGGCCGTTGATGTCAGGATAGAGGCTGGCGATGCCGTTTTGCAGTGCCTTGATCTCGGCTTCCACGCCTACAGCTGATGGCGGCAGCCCGGGTACGCCCATTTCCATTTTAATAAATTCGACACCCGACAGAGCCTCAGCTTTAGCCGCGATGGCTTTCACCTCTCGGATGGTAGCCGTGGCGAAGTCCGCCACTTGGAGTTCATCAATGGCACGGTCGATAATATGTCGTTCGATGGGAGTCGCTTTCATATTTTCTAATCAGTAGTTAATTGTTTTGCAAAGGTAGCATAAATACGAAACATTCACCTCATATCCGAAAAAAAAGAAGAATTTTCGCTCCATCCTATTGCAGGTTTCAAAAAAACTCGTACCTTTGCAACCGCAATCGCGAGAGATAGCACAAGACAATGAAATGGTGCGGTAGTTCAGCCTGGTTAGAATACATGCCTGTCACGCATGGGGTCGCGGGTTCGAGTCCCGTCCGCACCGCTTATAAAGCATTAGTGTTCAATGTTTTAATGGAAAAGACACCCGATTTTACAACCAAGAATGTAAAGTCGGGTGTTTTTGTTTTTCAACAACCACAGCCAAGCAATCTGCGACAAATCTGATACGATTAGGATTCAAATCCACACATTACATTCCGGGTTTCTTTCCCCGGTTGCGGGAATGATTTTTATTTTTTTCTCGTCACAGATTGCACAGATTAGAAAAATGAATTATCTTAGGTCCGTGTAATTTGTAGTGAGACCCAAAATAACCTTTAAACATTAATAGAACTATGCACAGAATGATTTTGAACGAGACCTCTTACTTCGGGGCCGGATGCCGCGAGAGTATCGCTACTGAGGCTAAGCGTAGAGGTTTCAAGAAGGCGTTTTTCGTGACCGATAATGACTTGATTCGTTTTCATGTAGCGGACAAGGTGATTGAAGTGTTCGACAAGAACAACATCCCTTACGAAATGTATAGCGACGTGAAAGCCAATCCGACCATCGCCAATGTCCGGAACGGTGTGGAAGCGTATAAGGCTTCGGGTGCCGACTTTATCGTGGCATTGGGCGGAGGTTCTGCCATCGATACCGCAAAAGGTATCGGCATTGTGGTGAATAATCCTGAATTTGCCGATGTACGTTCGTTGGAAGGTGTGGCGGATACGCATACAAAGGCCGTTCCTACTTTTGCTTTGCCTACTACAGCCGGTACGGGTGCCGAAGTGACTATCAACTATGTCATCATCGATGAAGAAGCCCAAAAGAAAATGGTATGCGTCGATCCGAACGACATTCCGTGCGTAGCCATTGTAGATCCCGAACTGATGTATTCGATGCCGAAAGGCTTGACCGCCGCTACGGGTATGGATGCCTTGACACACGCCATCGAAAGCTATATCACCCCGGGCGCATGGGTGATGTCGGATATGATGGAACTGAAAGCCATCGAAATGATTGCCAACAACCTGAAGGCTGCGGTAGACAACGGGAACGACCCTGTGGCACGCGAGGCAATGGCGCAGGCCCAGTACATTGCCGGTATGGGATTCAGCAATGTCGGATTGGGTATTGTCCATTCGATGGCTCACCCGCTCGGCGCGCATTACGATACGCCTCACGGTGTGGCGAATGCCTTGCTCTTGCCTTATGTGATGGAATACAACGCTGAATCGCCCGCTGCCCCGAAATACATCCACATAGCCAAGGCGATGGGCGTGAATACCGAAGGAATGAGCGAAGCCGAAGGCGTGAAAGCAGCGGTAGACGCTGTACGTGCCTTGTCGTTGAGCATCCATATCCCGCAGAAATTGCACGAAATCGGTGTGCGTGAAGAAGACCTGCACCGGTTGGCTATCGATGCGTTCAACGATGTTTGTACAGGCGGAAATCCCCGTCCGACATCGGTGGAAGACATCGAAGCGTTGTACCGAAAAGCGTTTTAACTTCTTTCACGGGCAAGATGGGTGAATTCTGCGTTTTAGATATGAACCGCGTAAAATACTCTATTCTCCTGATGAGCCTGTGGACGGTATTCCTGCTCTCTGCCTGCCATGACGGACACACTGACCCTGTAGCGGACGGGCGGGACAGCCTCTACACCGCCGGATACATACAGCAAATCGCCTTTGACGAGCCGGGGCGTGCCCTCGCCCTGCTCGACACGGCGGAGGAAAGGCAGCTGCTTACCCCCTTCGACATCAGCGACCTGCGCTGCCTGGTCTATCACAACGGCTTGTCGCACTACAAGACCGCCTACACCCATGCGCTCAAAGCCTACAACGACCCGGAGGCACGCAAGAACCCCGAAAAGTTCCTGTCGCTGGTGAGCATCATGGCGGAACAGTGTCACAACAACGGCAACTACACCGGGAGTGTGGATTATTGCGCGGAGGGGCTGGAGCTGGCAAAAGAACTTGGCGACAAGACCGCGGAGGCCAATCTGCATGTCTCTTGGGGACTGAACCTGCTGGAGATGGAGCAGTACGATGAGGCGTTCCGCCACATAGACCTTGCCATCGACATTTTGGATGATGAGGCGCGACGCGAACCTTGCTTCCGTACATGGGACGATTTGTTCTACGCCCTCGGCATGAAGCTCAACCTGCTGTGGGAGAAGGACCGTTATTCGGAAGCCGCCGCCCTACGCCCTTTGCTGGAAGAGGCCCTGCATGGCATAGAAACAAGCGAAGATGCGCCGGAGGGTATTGCCGACATGCGCCGTGCCGAGATGGACGTGAGCTATTGCTGCATCGCCTACACCGTGGGCAATCGGGCGGAGGGTGACAGCCTCCTCCGCCGTGTGGAAGCCAACTCGTATACTTCCACATCCGATGGTGAATATGTCCGCATCCCCTGCCTGATACTGGCGAAGCGGTATAACGAAGCCTTGTATTACATCCGTCAGGAGAAGACGTTGCTGAAAGAGACCACCGACACCGTGAATTGGGATTATATCAACCCCCATTTGCAGGCAGAACTGGAAGCCTATCAGGGTAAGGGTGACTGGCGGTCGGCTTCACGCGTGCAAGCCACGATGCTTGCTTTGACGGATACCCTGCGTAAGAAGGAGCGAAAAGAAGACGCGCTGCAGCTGGCGGAAATCTACGAGTCCAACGAGAAGGACAAGAAGATAGCGCGTCAGGCGGCTTCTTTGCAGCGGCATTACATCCTGTTCGGGCTTTTGATACCCGTCTTGGTTTTGCTTGTCTTTTATATACGGCATATATTGAAAACCAACCGCATCATCAGCCAAAAGAACGAGGCGATGGTAATGAACATCGACGAGTTGATGGCCTATAAGGACGAACTGTTCGGGCTGCAGGAGGAAAATATCCGGCTGCGGGAGGAACTGGGGCAGGCACAGGAGACGGAAGAGGAACCGGCGGAAGAGCCGGAGGAGGAACCGGAACCTGACACGGAAGCGGACGATGCGGAAGCGGAAATCCCGGCACCGTTGCCGAAGCTGACGGACAAAGACCGTGCTTGTATGAGCGGGTGCATCATGAAATCCTCAAGGACAAACTCTATCTGCGTCCTAACCTCAACAAGAAGGAACTGCTAAAGAAGTATCACATCCCCGCCAACAAGTTCGCCCTGCTCTTCAAAGTCTTTGCCGGATGCGGCTTCACGCAGTACATCCAAGAGCAACGCCTCGACTATGCCGTCCGCTTGATGCGTGAGCGACCGCAGTGGACGTTGGACGCCATCGCCAAGGCTGCGCTGATGTCCAACGGAGCTTTCTACAATTATTTCTTCAAGAAGTACGGCATGAAGCCCTCCGATTACCGGAAGAACGGCCTGGATACGGCTCTTTCGGAAAAAATGATAATTTAGTTGTACTTTTCTTTTGCCTTGATGCAAAAGAAAAGATACCAAAAGAAAAAATCAAGCGCTGAAGCTCGTAGGCTACTCCGCACTTATTTTTTGCTAAAAGGCAGAAACTCGCTTCGCTCAGACAGTCTGCCTTTCTTTACGCAAAAAACAAGGACTTCGCTTCACGCCTCCTCACTTAGGCGCGGCTGCGCGATGAGAGCGTGAGCGGCTTTGGCTGGCGCTAACACGCCGGATGGTTCTCCGGCCTCACTGGAGGGGCGTTAAGCGGAGGATGTCTTCCGGCCGTTAAGAAGGGCAGGCTGTTTGAGCGAAGCGAGTTCCTGCCCTTTAGGACGGAAGGCGTCCGGAGTAGACCCGGAAGTGCAGACGGGGTACTTTCTTTTTGGTATCTTTTTCTTTCGGACAAGCGAAAGAAAAAGTACAC
>CALUFR010000008.1 GCA_944319875.1 uncultured Bacteroides sp. | reverse complement strand
CAGTGAAGAAATAATAAACAATAGTATTAACCCATAAAAATTTGAAGCTATGCCAAGCGGAAAGAAGAAAAAAAGACATAAAATGTCTACGCACAAGCGTAAAAAAAGACTAAGAAAGAACAGACACAAAAGCAAAAAGTAATTTTTAGTCTGATCGACAAAATAAAGAACAAACTTGTGAAACACATGTCTCCAAGTTTGTTCTTTGTGTAAGTGAACAATGTAACCTTATAAGGCTTACAGGACATGTGGAAAAGGGTATTTTCCTTTATCCTACAGCCGGAGCCTTGTATGACTGTAAACCCTAAAGCATAAATTATTGTGACAAGCGAACTCGTTGTAGACGTACAGCCCAAGGAGGTTTCCATCGCCCTGCTCGAAGACAAGCAGCTGGTGGAGCTCCAGAGTGAAGGACGCAACATATCCTTCTCCGTGGGCAACATGTATTTGGGCCGCGTCAAGAAACTGATGCCCGGCCTGAATGCCTGCTTCGTGGACGTGGGTTACGAGAAAGATGCTTTCCTTCATTATCAGGACTTAGGTCCTCAATTCAGATCTTTAGAGAAATACGTAAAGCAAACTTTAAGCGACCGAAAAAAACTCACCCCCATTACCAAAGCTGCCCAGCTTCCCGACCTTGAGAAAGAAGGCACCATCGCCAATACGCTCAAAGTGGGACAGGAAGTCGTGGTGCAGATTGTCAAGGAACCTATTTCCACGAAAGGTCCGCGCCTGACGTCCGAGCTGTCCTTTGCCGGACGCTACCTCGTACTCATCCCTTTCAACGATAAGGTTTCCGTATCCCAAAAAATCAAGTCGAGCGAAGAACGCGCCCGCCTCAAGCAATTGCTGATGAGCATCAAGCCCAAGAACTTCGGCGTCATCGTGCGTACTGTAGCAGAAGGCAAGCGTGTAGCCGAGCTGGACGGAGAACTTAAAGTTTTGCTGAAACATTGGGAAGAGGCCATTGTCAAAGTACAGAAAGCCACCAAGTATCCGACACTGATTTACGAAGAAACCAGCCGCGCCGTAGGTTTGTTGCGCGACTTGTTCAATCCTTCCTTCGAGAATATCTACGTGAACAACGAGAGTATCTTTCACGAAATCAAGGATTACGTAACACTCATAGCCCCTGAACGGGCAGGAATTGTGAAGCTGTACAAAGGCCAGCTCCCCATCTACGACAATTTTGCCATCACCAAGCAAATCAAAGCCTCATTTGGCAAGACGGTTTCCTACAAAAGCGGTGCCTACCTCATCATCGAGCACACCGAAGCGCTTCATGTAGTGGACGTAAACAGCGGCAACCGCACCAAGAACGCCAACGGACAAGAGGCCAACGCCCTCGAGGTGAACCTCGGCGCAGCCGATGAACTGGCCCGCCAACTCCGATTGCGCGATATGGGCGGCATCATCGTCGTAGACTTTATCGACATGAATGAAGCTGAAAACCGACAGAAACTTTACGAGCGCATGTGCCAAAACATGCAAAAGGACCGCGCACGCCACAACATTCTTCCACTCAGCAAATTCGGGCTGATGCAGATTACCCGTCAGCGCGTGCGTCCCGCCATGGACGTAGATACGACAGAAACCTGCCCCACCTGCTTCGGAAAAGGCAGAATAAAATCGTCCATCCTATTTACTGATACTCTAGAGAGCAAGATTGATTACTTAGCCAACAAATTGAAGGTAAAGAAATTCTCGTTGCACATCCACCCGTATGTAGCCGCCTACGTCAATCAGGGACTCATGTCCATGAAACGCAAGTGGCAGATGAAATACGGATTAGGCATTAAAGTGATTCCCGATCAAAAACTCGCGTTTTTGCAATATGTCTTCTACGATTCCCATGGTGAAGAGATAGACATGAAAGAGGAAATTGAGATTAAATAAAAAAAGAGGGTGTATTTTATACTACACCCTCTTTCTTTTTTTGATGTATCTGCGTTTACTTCAGATACGTGCGGAAGAACCCTTCAATCTTATCGAACGGCATTTTTTCCAGGTTGTCGTAAAGGTCCGTATGAACGGCACCGGGAACGATGAGCAGTTCCTTGTTATCACCCTTCAGCTTCTTGAAGACATCTTCGCTGAAATAGCGTGAGTGGGCTTTCTCGCCGTGAACCAAGAGCACCGCACTGCGGATTTCGTCAGCGTAAGCCAGGATGGGCATGTTAATGAGCGAAAGGACAGCCGTGGTGTTGAAGCCTTCGTTGGAGCCGAGCGAACGAGGATGATAACCGCGCTTCGTCTTGTAGAAAGCCACATAGTCCTTGAGGAACTGGGGCGCGTCGGCCGGAGCCACTTCGGGATTTCCACCGGCATGGGCATAAGTGCCGTTGCGGTAATCCTCGGTACGCTGAGCGTTGAGCTGTTTCTTCATCTCGTAGCGGGCGTCAGCGTTGTCATTGGCATCAAAATACCCCTTGGCTGATACGCGGGTCATGTCATACATGGTGACGGCCACCGTCGCCTTGATACGGGTGTCCATGGCGGCGGCATTCACTGCAAAGCCACCAAAACCGCAGACACCGAGGATACCGATACGTTCGGGGTCTACATCCTCACGTGTAGAGAGGTAGTCGACCGCCGCGCTGAAATCTTCCGTATTGATGTCCGGCGAAGACACACCGCGAGGCTGACCGCCACTCTCGCCGGTAAACGAAGGATCGAAAGCAATCGTGAGGAAACCACGCTCAGCCAGCGTCTGGGCATAGAGACCGGAGACTTGTTCCTTCACCGCACCGTAAGGACCGCTCATAGCGATGGCGGGCAGTTTTCCGGTGGCATTCTTAGGAACATAAAGATCCGCAGCGAGTGTCACGCCGTAACGATTGTGGAAGGTAATCTTCGAATGGTTTACCTTGTCACTCTGTGGGAACACCTTGTCCCACTCTTGCATCAATACTAATTTTTCTTCCATAGTGTTTTCTTTTTTTGTCTGTTTGTCTTCCGCCGGGGCGTTCTTCGTGCCGCATGAGCAGGCAAGAAAAACCAGGCAGAAGGCCGTAACGAATGATCTTATCATAATTCTCAGTTCTATTTACAGATTAAACATTCTTTCCCATCTCATAGGCGGAAGCCAATGCCGCATGCCCTTCTATTTCTCCGGGCTCATTCACACCGCCGGCGAATACCGACCCGGCCAGACGCGAGTTCTCAAAACATTCTATCCAGCCTTCCAGTCCGGACACGGCACGCGCGGGCGTCCGCTCTTCATCATCAGCCGCCGAAGTCAGCAGGTACACGTCGCGAAAGTGATAATCAGAGGTAAACAACGGATTGGCACGGTCGAGCAAAGTCTTCAACTGTCCGCTCAATTCATAATAATAAATCGGTGTGGCAAAGACCAGCACATCCGCCTCGTACATCTTCTGCACGATGGCAGGAGCATCGTCCGCAATGACACACTTCTGCGTCTTCTGGCAAGCCAGACATCCTTTACAGAAATGAATTTCTTTGCCCCTCAGGCTGACTGTCTCCACTTGGTTGCCCGCCTCTGCCGCTCCGCGGGCAAAGGCCTCAGCCAATGCGTCCGAGTTACTCCGCGGACGCAGGCTGGACGAAATAATCAAAACATTCTTCATATTTTATATTCTTATTAGTAAAGTCATATAATTACGTAAACGATCATTTATCAGCAAGAAGGAGCCACAACCGTAGGGGCGACGCCATACTGTTTCTTGAATGCGGTAGAGAAGTGGGACTGGTTCTTGAACCCCACCCTGGCACAGACATCCACGATCTTCTTTCCACCCTCCTGCATCAGGGCATAGGCTACCTCCAGGCGTTTACGGATAAGCCACTTCTCCGGTGTAAGGTCACTTATTTTCTTGAAGTCACGTTTGAAGGTGGCCAGACTCCGCCCCGTGTAGTGCGCCAAGTCCTCTTGCGTGAAGTCATACATATAATTCTTGTTCATGAAATCCAAGATATCTATCTTCCATGGCTCATTAAAGTCAAAGAGCGTAGGAGCGAAACGCTTGTCGATATGGAGCAACGCCAAGAGGCCTTCCTGCATCTTCAAGCGCATGAAGTCGCCTTGGGGCTTCACATCCGGATCAAAAAAGGGAGTCAGTGAGGAAAACAGACTGGCTATCTCTGCCGTCTTGGGCAGCTTGATGACATTCGGTTCCAATTTGGGCGTATGAGCCGGCACCTTATAGGGACCTCCCTGGGCATACATCTCGCGCAGGAAGTTTCGGGTGAAGCTCAGGAAAATGCCACAATAGCGCTCGCCGTTACAGGGTTTCTTGTACAACGTGATGTGATGGTCGCGGGGAATAAAGACACATTCACCCTTCCCTACGTGTATTTGCCCCTCACCATTGTCCAGCACCATCTCGCCGGAGTAGACGTAGTTCATGGCATACTCGCGCGAACGATGCACGCAAGCAGCCACATCGTCATAAAAGAAGCTGTAAAACACATTCTCATAATTAAAAATAAGCTTCAGCGGACCAAGAGCTTTTTCTTCCAAGTACTTCTGTTCCATTTGCATTGCGTTTTATCTTTTATTCTTCCACTTATTCTTTTAGCTTTTACTTTTGCAAAGATAAGGGAAAAGAAACACAATCACATTGCTGTAAGGCTCAATTTTAATTGCCGGAAAGCTCACTATTACTACAGTTGGATAATAACGGGAATAAAGGTAGAAGTGTAACTATGCACCACAGATTATGAACATGATTAATTGGGGCACATGCTAACGCGCCGTGTCGTCAGCATGTAACGCCCCGTGTCGTCACCCCCTGACGACACGTGCCGTGAGGTGGTCACGAAGCACGGCGTGAGGGAACGCGCCAAAGTTCTTCTTTAGCTCGCTCAAGTGCCACTTGGCGTCTCTAAAGTGCCACTTGAGCGATCCCAACAGCCTCTTGGGCTCTGTTCAATCGGATTTGCAATCCGATTGTACTGAGTATCAAGATTTATAATCCGATTATTGTTGATTAAAGGTTAGGCGGATTAAAAATCCTTATGCACATGACCGGCGGATAACATATCCGCCGGGACGGAAGGGTCACGCGTGGGGTATGATTGTCACCCACGCGTGGGTGTTATTCCTCGCATTATTGTTGTTCTGTTCCAACGCCATTCTCATTATACACCACCGTCTTATCTGACGTCACGCTCTTTTCCAACCAATCATACGTCTCGCAGTATATCGTGCTGCTGGTGATGGAGCCGCTGCCGCATTGGATGGCACCGCCCGGGTATTCGTCAAATGGAGTATCCCCTCCCCGGCCGATATAATCGCCTACGGCAATGTCTTGGCTTCCGCCTCGTTGGGCATGGATTTCCGAGTCGGTAATGGTGATGTTCGGCACTCCACTGAATGCGCCGATGGCGGGGGCACCCGTGTAATCGTTACCATAGCTGCGGGCGTAGACCAGTGCCGAGGTGATTTTTATGCTGCCGTAAGATGCTCCAGATACACCATTCCCCGACGCACCGATGCCGGGCGACCAACCACCAAAATTGAAATTGGCATAGGCGTACAACGTCAGGTTGTTGATTGTGATGTCACCGCAGGAGTAGGTGGTGTTGGTGAGAGGGTCGAAATATCCGCCGATGGCAGCCCCACTTCCTCCGCCAATGACGGTGAGTTGGTCGCCCCCACCATTGCCCGTGATGGTGACGCTGCTGCCTCCGGTCACGTAGATGCCGGCATAGCCGTCGAAGCTTGAGCCTGCGTTTATCATGTTGTTGTCGCCTACTACATGGATGGTAGCATTGGCATTGCCAGTGACGCTGATGGCATGGCCGTCGCTTACTGAAACCGTTGCCTCGTCTAAGTAGATGTGCGGATTGCCGCCAGTGATATTGATGGTCTGCCCAAGGCTACCGTTCACCACGTAGTTGCCGCTGTCGTTGATGTCGCCCGTGGCAGTTGTGATGTCTTGCGCATCGTCGGGCACTACCGCCGATTTCACGTTTATCGTCACTGTGAACATTTTTCCTCCTTCAATGCTGTTAGGGTCAATGGGCGCATTCAACTTGCAGTCCACATACGTGCCGTCGCTGCGGAAGAGGCGGAAGTCTTGTATCTGTGCCGGGTATGTGCCCGCGACAGCCGCCACGTTTGCCTCCCAATAGGTTTCGTCGCCCGACGTGACTTTGTGCATCTTGATATATCCCTCAGTTCCGCCCTGCACAAACGTCGAGAAAATATTAACGGATGTGTAATTCTTCACGCTGACGGAAGCCACATCATCCGCCTTCTCGCCTTCGAGTTTCACCCGCACTTTGTTCAAAGCGTGATGGAATGTAAGGGTAATGTTACCGGAGTGGCAGTTGGCAGACCCGCTTGTCAGCAGCACGTATGCAAGACCTTGGCTCTGGTCGCCGAATGAGACGGTGTTGCCCGTGGTGCTTTCCCCCGCGATGTTGGAATACATCCCATCGTATGTATAGTTGCCCGTATTCGGCCAATACAATTGCGGTGACTGGGTGATGACGTTGCCATTGGCATCCACGGTCAAGGTAATATCAAAATTCTCAAAATCCCCAAACTCTTCATTAAAATGGATTTCCATCTTGTCGCCCTCCGTCCACACGCTGCCCGTGCCGTCGGCGTTCTCCGACACGCGGGTCTGCGGTTCCGCTTCCGCGACCTGCACGGCGGAGAACGTTATCGGGTACTTGCCTTCGGGCAACGCCGTGCCTTGCTCCGCCAGTTCGTCCTGCGTACAGGCGGCAAGGGTGAATGCCGCCAGCGTGAGGGATAGGATGTGTTTCATCTTTCTCATCTTTTTGTCTATTTCTGGTTTCACTTTGTGCCATCGGCGGCTGCGATACCGCCCGATGCACCATATTATATATAGGATGTATCTCCGTACTTACGCTTGGCGCACGGGATGGCTGTAAATGGTTTTACATTTGGGCGTCGCCGCTTCCGGTTGTGCCATTGTTCCAGTTTGTGATGGTGCATCCGCTAACCTGAAGCCCAGTCTTCTTCACCGTGATGGTATAGGTATAGGTATTACCTGCTTGAAGGTTTGGATTAATGGCATCACTATTATAATAGGTCTGTCCGTCGATGCCGACGGCCACTTTCAGCGGATTGCCGCTAAGGTCTTGTGGCAGGAGGATAAGGGAGTAAGTACGTGTGGTTGCGGCATCCGTGTGTTTGCAACCGCTGATGTCCCAGTCTACCACTGCACTTTCCGTGGTTTTCGTTGTTCCGTCTGTCACGTTGAATGTCCCTTTGTGTATCAGTCCGCCGAAGTTGAACGTACCGCCGAAAATCTGGTTGGCTGCGAAACCATCGCTGGTGGAAACTTGGAACACCACGTTAAGCTGCGCCATCTTGTGGTGGAAAGAGTGGTCGGCTCCACCTGTGTTATTCGTGAATGTTACGGTGTTGTTGGTGCGTGTAGCCGTCGCCCCTTCCGCAAAGAGGAAGTCGATGCCCTCTTGCAGGGGCTCCGTGTTGTTGGTTTCCGTGTCCACATCCACCTTTCCGTTATCTCCGGGCAGGGTTGCGTTGTCCGTGCTTGGCTGGTAAGGAGCGTATGCAGCGAATGTCACAGTCTCGGTAGCGTCTTGGAAGAAGATGCCTTGACCTGTGGCGGCTGTAAACTCAGCCGTTGCTCCTGTGCTTGTCGTGGTGTAAAGCACGTTCTTATACAAGTTTTCCATGTCGCTGGTAGGAGCGTCCTTTACCCATACGCCAATCTCGTCGGCATTCCAGTTCGTGCCGATGGCACGTGTGTCGGGTGCGTTGAGTCCTGCTGTGACGCGTGCTTCTACCGGGCCGTTGTCCACCATGTTTTCGTCGTTGCTACAGGCGGCCAGCGTCAATGCGACTGCCGCCATGATGAAAAATCTCTGTTTCATATTTTCTGTGTTAAAGTTATCATTAAATTATTTCTCATTCAGTCGGTTGTCATGTCGCGCTTCCGCTACCACCGCCCCCATGCGTCCAGTCGGTGATGGTGCATCCGCCCAATCCGGCTTCGGTAGGTGTGCGCAACGACCCCGTGACGGTGAACGTCTGTTCCATGTCGCCGTTGAAGTCGGCAAGTACTTCCGTCAGGTCGCTTTCTACGGTCTGCGTCAGTCCGTCGGTAAAAGTGAGCACGAGCGTCAGTGTCTGCCTGTCACCCATCGTGCCTAATAAGCGCAAGTCTGCCGTCACTTTGTCACCGCTTCGGGTGAATACGGAACAGGCGCTGACCGCCTCGCCGTAGAGCGTTTCATTCCGCAGGTCGTAAGCCCCTGCCACACCGGAGAGTATGCCCGTAATAGTTGTGATGCGTTCCGGGGCGCCCTCGGTCACGGTCAGTTCCAAACGGAGGTCACGGGTGCGCCGCACTACGTCCAAATCCAGATGGACCGTGTCGTCCGCCTGTACATGGACGGTCTGCGTGCCGGAATAAAGCGGTTGGGGCAACGGGTTTATCAGGTCGGTCAACGCACGGGTGCCTTCCTGTCGTTCCACGTAGGCGATGCCGTCCGTCACGGTGAAGCCTTCGGGCGTGTTATAGACCAAGACCGTATGTTCGCCCGGTGTCAAGGGGTCGGAAGCGGTGTCGCCTTCGTCCAACGGCTTGCCGTCCACTTCCACGGTGTAGTCATCTTCCTCCGTGCCTTGCGGGAAGTCCACCGACACGGAGACTACGCCACGGTCGGGGTGCGGGGTATCATACAACTCATCCTTTACGCAGGATGCCAGCAGCAGGGCGGACACTGCCGCAGCACAATATCTTATAGCGATATATGTCTTTCTCATATTCATTAAATGATAATTTATCGGGGTAAATCTAAGCGCTTATGGTAACTGTCATCCTGAGCGGAACGCAGTGGAGTCGAAGGATCTTACATAAAGTATGGTACTGTAAACGTGAGATTCTTCGACTACGCCCTACGGGCTTCGCTCAGAATGACAGATAGCATTCAGCTCGCTAATTTCCCATTTACATTTTCCATACCAAGGTGACGCCCGCATTGATCGGTCCCCACCAGTTCTTGTTCTCATTCCCTCTTAGGACTCGTGCGCCGTCGATAACCTCGTACTTCTCATAATCCGCGTGCAGGCAACCCACGGCCAGCGAAAAGTCGAGCGACAAGGCGTTGTTCAGCCGCAGCTGGTAACCGCCCGTGATGCCGCCGCCCATCAGGTCGCCCTGCTTGCCCGTAGCAGAGAGCTTGTAGTTGAACCCGCCCGCCTTGTACATCGCGCCGAGGTAGCCGCGCTTCTCTTTGCCTACATAATAGCGCACTTCGGGCATGACTTCCCACAGGGCATAGCGGCGGTCCTTGTTGTTCCACGACCACGAGGTCCACGAGCCGTTTACGAGGATACCCCATGAAGGGTTGATGCGCCACTCCAGCCCCAAGTCAGGCGTAAGGGTGGCCCAGCGCAGGAGGTTGGCACGGAGGGCGAAGCGGTAAGCGTCCACCGTATTTTCATCTTCAACGGGAATTGTCTGTGAGGTTTCATCCGCTTGCGGCTGTTCCACCGGTGCGGGTTGCGCTTGGGTTTCTTTGGCTTGCGGCTCTTCCGCCGGTATTTCTTTCACCTTATTAATATAGGTATCATCCGGTTGGTCGGGAACGGGGTGGGCTTCCTTTACGAAGAGGCGTACCGTCACGTAGTCGCATGTGTCAACGTGGTTCGTCGTGCGGAAACATCTTTCCTCCAGTCCCTGCCGGATGATGAGTTCCGACTTCACGCGGTTGGAGCGTATCCTTGCGGTGGAGAGGTCGTCCGCATGGCCGTCCACCCGCAGCACGCCGTCTTGGTTCATAATCGCTTGCCGGTACTTGCGGATGCACGTTTCCAACCGTGCCAGTTCCATGTCGTTGCCGTTGTAAGGGACGAAGAACATGTCGTCCCCCGGCACGAAGCGGAACGTATAGACCGTGTCCGTTTTCTCCTGTGCCGCCATAGGGCATACCATAAACAGGAAGAAAACAGACAGGAACATCAGCCGCTTCAACATGTGGTGAATGATTCGGGTAAATTCTTCGGGGGTGATGTCCTCCCGGCTCAAGAAATACATTTGTTCCATGCCATTACGGTATTTCGTTTAATTTGAACAAATGTAAATAGACGACCACGGACGACAATGGATTACGGGCAGAGTGTTCTCCATGAAAATCACTTTTGTTCTCCACGAAAATCACTTTATGGGATGTAAAGGGCTGAATGATAAAAGAATGATAAAAGAATGATAAATGGAAATTTAACGTGTACTTTTTCTTTCGCTTGTCCGAAAGAAAAAGATACCAAAAAGAAAGTACCCCGTCTGCACTTCCGGGTCTACTCCGGACGCCTTCCGTCCTAAAGGGCAGGAACTCGCTTCGCTCAAAC
>CALUFR010000007.1 GCA_944319875.1 uncultured Bacteroides sp. | reverse complement strand
TCAAAAAACGGCTTCAAAGCACACATTTACAAATGCGGAATAATGCTGCGTATCTCCCTGAAAGCCCAATAGTTTACATTATTCTTCCTAAATCCATCCGAAATCGGGCGAGTTTTCCTATCTTTGTGGCAATTTATGTGTCAGTCCGGTATGAAGAAAGGCTTTTATTGCGTGATATATATACTCGTCCTGCTGCTGTTGGCTTCCTGCTCGTCCACTCGGTACGTGCCCGACGGCTCCTATCTGCTGGACGACGTGCGCATACGGACGGACAATAAGGAAGTAAAACCCTCCAGCCTCTCCATGTACGTGCGACAGAATCCCAATTCCAAGTGGTTCAGTCTCTTTAAGACCCAATTGTATGTGTACAACTGGTCGGGACCTGACTCCACCCGCTGGATCAACCGCGTGCTGCGCAAGATGGGCGACGCCCCTGTCATTTACCGGGAGGAAGAGACGGACCGTACCTGCGAGGAGATGACCAAGGCCGTCCGCAACATGGGTTATATGGGGGCCTCCGTCGAGCCCCTGCGCTATGTGAAGAAAAAGAAGCTGCAATTGGTCTATAAGGTGACCACCGGCAATCCCTACATCGTGCGTAGCATCCGTTATGACATCCCCGACGAAGATATCCGCCACCTCATGCGCCTCGACTCCGCCGGCACCCGCCTGTCCGAAGGCATGCGCTTCGATGTGAATGTCCTCGACGCCGAACGCCAACGCATCACGGATCACTTGCTGAACCACGGCTACTACAAGTTCAACAAAGACTTCCTTTCCTATACCGCCGACACGGTGCGAAACACCTACCTCGTGGATCTCACCCTTCACCTCTTGCCCTACAGGCAACGCACGGACGAGACCGCTCGTCGCCATCGTCGCTACACGGTGGACAAAGTCGGTATTGTGACCGACTACAACGTACTCCAGTCATCCTCCCTGAGCAGCATCGACATCAATGACTCTATCCACTACCACAACCTTTCCATCTATTACAAGGACAAGCTTTACTTGCGCCCCCGGGTACTTGAAAGCAATCTCCATCTCATGCCGGGTGACCTTTATGACGAGCGGAAGGTGCAGCGCACCTATTCCGGCTTCGGACGTTTGCAGGCGTTGAAGTACACCAACATCCGATTCTTCGAGGAACACGAGGACAGTACCAGCCTGAGTGCCTATGTCATGCTGACTAAGAGCAAGCATCAGTCCGTCTCCTTCGAGCTGGAGGGCACAAACTCTGCCGGTGACCTGGGTGCGGCGGCGGCAGTTTCCTTCCAGCACCGCAACCTGTTCCGTGGCTCTGAGGTGCTGATGCTCCGCTTCCGTGGAGCCTATGAGGCCATCTCTCCGCTGAAGAGCGGCTACGGACAGGAGAACTATACTGAGCTGGGGGCCGAGGCCACTATCAATTTCCCCCGCTTCCTGTTCCCCTTCCTGAGTCATGATTACCGGCGCAGGATCAGGGCCACCACCGAGTTCGGCCTGCAATACAACTACCAGATGCGTCCCGAGTTCACCCGCATTGTGGCTTCGGGAAGCTGGAGCTATCGCTGGGGCTTGCAGCGGCAGCGGTCGCAGCACCGTCTCGATCTGTTGGACATCAACTACCTCTACATGCCTTGGATCGATCCCTCCTTCCGTGAGACTTATCTTGACCGGGAACAGAATTACATCTTAGCCTACAACTACGAGGACCGCTTCATCGTCCGCACGGGCTATACTTACACCTACAACAGTGCCGGGCAGGCCCTGATGAACAATGCGCTGTTGGGCAATTCCTATTCGGTGCGTGTCAATGTGGAGTCGGCCGGTTCCGTACTATACGGACTGGCCAAGCTGACTGGTATGAAGAAGAACGATGCGGGTGAGTACACCTTGCTCAACATTCCTTTCGCCCAATATGTCAAGGCGGATCTCGACTATGCGAAGAACATCGTGATAGACAGCCGCAATTCACTGGCCTTTCACATCGGGGGAGGCATTGCCGTGCCCTTTGGCAACGCCAGTGTGGTTCCTTTCGAGAAGCGCTATTTCTCGGGAGGCGCCAACAGCGTTCGCGGCTGGTCAGT
The DNA here is from genome assembly GCA_944319875.1 of uncultured Bacteroides sp. Lineage (GTDB taxonomy): Bacteria > Bacteroidota > Bacteroidia > Bacteroidales > Bacteroidaceae > Bacteroides. Next base: position 25,575 of record CALUFR010000007.1, on the reverse strand, counting down.
CCGCGGACTGGGTCCCGGTTCGTATGCGGGCGACAGGAACAACTTCCTCAACCAGTCGGGTGACATCAAGCTTGATGCCAGTGTGGAATATCGCACGCGCCTCTTCTGGAAGCTCCGTGGTGCCGTGTTTGTCGATGCGGGAAATATCTGGACGTTGCGCGACTACGAGAGCCAGCCGGGCGGACAGTTCAAGTTCAACAAGTTCTACAAGCAGATAGCCGTGGCCTATGGACTGGGCATCCGCTTAGACCTCGACTTTTTCGTCCTGCGTTTCGATGCGGGCATGAAGGCCATCAATCCCGTCTACGAAAGCGGCCCCAATCGCTATCCTATCGCGCATCCCGACTTCAGCCGCGACTTCGCCTTCCACTTTGCCGTGGGCTATCCTTTCTGATTGTGGTGTGTCTCATTTGAAGTATTTTCGGTAGATCTCTTGATATTCCTTACTTTGCTTGAAGTCTTTGAACCATGCGTTCAGACTGTCGAGCAGGACGGGAGACTTCTTGCTCACGCCCCAGGAATAGAATTGCGTGAAGCTGATGTCGGTCGAGATGTCTATCTGGGGCATGTTGTCGGCGGCGGAGCGGGCTATCTGTTCGTTGCACACGGCATAGTCGATGTCACCGTGAGCCACCATGGCTATCAGTTGCTCGGGGCCATATTTCTCCACCTCTTTTATATAGATGGTGTCGGCTATTTCGTCGCCCAAGTGTCGGATGCGTAGGATGGAGGGCGAACCCTTCACGACGTGTAATGTGCGCCGGGCCAGGGACAGGTGGGTGCGGACGAACAGGGAGTCGTCGGGCGAGGAGGGCTTGCGCTGCACCAGCACTTCTTTGGTGAGGGCAATCGGCGTGGTGAGCAGCAGGGAATCTTTCAGGGTACTGGTGGCCAGGATGCCATTGGCTATCAGGTCATAACGACCCGCAGCCAGCCCTTGCAGGCGTTGCTCGAAGCTCATTTCGGGCACGATGGTTGCCTTCAGGCCGTGTGCCTTGGCAAAAGCCTCTACCAGCTCGTAGTCGAAGCCGGAGAGCGAGTCACCGTCCACGTGGAGGCTGATGGCGTTGTATTCCAGGGCGACCCGCAGGATGCCTTCCGCTACAATGTCGGGATAGTCGCGTGGGGCGGGAAGGGATGCGGGAGCCTCTTCGCGTTGGAGGATGAAAGTAGCGATCAGCGAGCCGGCTAAAGCTACGGCTAGGTATTTCAGTCTTTTAAAGTTTGGTGTTTTTGTCGGCATGGAGGCAGAGGTTTTAGGTAAGGATTAATCGTAGAAGTTCCACGACACGCCCAGTTTCAGCAAGCGTGAGTTGATGGGGTAGTGGGGGACGAGGAACGAGTTGCGGTTGCCCATGCCTGCGTTGACGTGATACATCATCACGAAGATGCGCGTGCGCTTCAGGTGGAGGTTGGCGTAGACGTTGACGATGGGGTAGCCGCCTATTTTTACTTTGTTTTCTTCGGGCTGCAGGACGAATTGCGAGATGGCGGGCTGATAGCCGGGCGCGTCATATTCGGTGAAGTAGCGCACGTCGGCGCCCAGCTGCACAGTCAGCACTTTCTTGAAGAGGCGTGTCAGCAGGTAGACGTTGTGGTAGAGCGAAAGGTCGGGCAGGGGGAGTATGGCTTGATTGCTCGACTTCTGCCATGTCACTTCGTTGTCCAAGTGGAAGATGCCCAGTTTGAAGTCCTGCTTCAGCATGGCGGCTATCACTTGGACGTTTCCGCTGTATTGGGTAGGCAGGGCTTGGGAGTTAAAGTAAGTGTAGTTCTTAATGTTTTCCATGCCGGCCTTCAGGTTGGTTCCCCAGCGGTCGATGTTCAGCTCTCCCTCTACGCGGGTGCGGAATTCCTTGTTGAGGTCGTTGTCCCAGGCGTAGTGGTTGGAGTGATAGTGGCGCATGTAGAAGGAGGGAAGCGTGTTGCTGACGTAGCCGCGGGCGAAGAAGTTCACGGTGTCCTTCCCCAAACGGAAATTCAGGTCCAGGTCTCCGTTTATGCGGAATTGTCCGGCCGCTTTGCCCGCTAAGCCTACTTCGCCATTGGCGCGGTAGTGCAATAGGCGTCCTTCGCGTTTGGCCAATTCGCCTCCCACGTATAACTCATGCTCCGTATAGATCTGGCTGGGGAGAGGTGTTCGGGTTGTTTCTCCTCCTTCTCCGGGCGTTGTGGTGTCATCGTAGCCGAGGTTCATCAGGGTGTATCGGCTCATCTTGTGTGAGGCGTAGGCCGTCAGTCCCGCTTTGGCGTATTTGTTGAAGCCTTCGAGCAGGGAGACGCCCAGTACGTTCTTGAAACTCAGGGCCAGGGTACTGTCGTTGCTCATGCCTTCTTGCAGGTAAGTATTCTCGTAGATGCTTTCCTCGCCCGTAGGCTCGACACCTGCGCGGAAGCGATGGTTGGAGCGCTCCACGTGGAAGGTGTGTATGAAGCTGGTGACGGGCACGAACTCTTCCGTCAGTACCGTGTCCATGGGGATGGCGGTGCTGTCCCGTTGGGCTTTGCGCCGTGCGTTTTCGTCCTTGGTTTCTTCTATTTTGGTGGTTTCGCGGGTGAAGCCCAGGCGGTAACGGTGCGTCAGGTGGATGTAGAAGTTGTGGTTGCGGTTTGACGTCTGCTCCAGATTGACAGGGAAGTATGTGGTACCTCCCACATCCGGCATATTTTCAGGGCGGGTGACGTACTGGTCATCGGCGATACCTCCGTTTTCGTTCATCTTCATCGTGAAGTTGTTGTACATGGCTTGCATCTGGTAGCGTTCACCGATGTAGTTGGCGAAGAGGCCGGCGTTGAAGAAGGCGGTAGCTTGGTCGGGGTAATATCCTCGGCCGTAGAGGTAGTCGATGTTGAAGCCGAAGGCCAGGCGTTTGTTGGCGTTCACCGAGAAGTAGGACTTGAAGCGTTCTTCACCGTTCACTTTGTTGCCCGCCTTATAGTAGGTCAGGTTGGTGAAGGGGATGTTGCTATTAGTAAAGCGGAACTCACTCGGGCGGAAATAGAAGCTCGAATAGGGTGCCAGGAACATCGTAGGCTCCAAGCCTTCACGCTCGAAGAAGATGCGTGACTGGCGCGGGCTTCCCAGGTTTCCCAGGTAGTTGTAATGCCCCTCCATACCTTCCACGAGGTTGGTGTTTTGGAAGTTCAGGTTGGCCGTGTCGGCCGGCACGATGGTGCGTTCGCCGAGAAGTTCGTCCAGATGCCACATGTAGAGGCGGGGCGGAGGTGCCTCGACCGATGAGTTTGTCTCCAGACTGTCCGGTTGGGTGGAGGGGTCTACCTGGTTGCCATACTGGTCGCGCACGGTTTGCCCGTTGGCACTCCTCAGCGATTGCTGCGCCATGGCGCTCATCAGTCCCAGACTCCACAGCATCAGGTATGTCAGTGCTATACGTATCAGTTTCATGCGGCAAAGATAGCGAAAATAATTCAATTACCCGAACCGTAGCTCCTCGCCCCGGTAACTTTCGTCTACCGTGTGGCCGTCGTAGGCGGTGCGGCCATTGATGATGGTGCGCTCCACATGCCAGTTCAGTGTGCACCCTTCCAGCGGGCTCCAACCACATTTGCTTTGGATGAGGCTTTTCTCCACCGTCTGGGGCGCACCGGGGCGCACCAGCACGAGGTCGGCTTTCCAACCTTCGCGGATAAAACCCCGTTCGCGGATGCCATAAAGCAGAGCGGGGGCATGGCACATCTTTTCCACTACCTTTTCTATTGTGAAAATTCCCTCGTTCACCAGCTGGAGCATGCTGACGAGCGAGAACTGGATCATCGGCATGCCCGATGCCGCCTTCAGCGCGCCGCCTTTCTTATCGGTGATGAGGTGAGGGGCGTGGTCGGTGGCGATGACGTCTATCACGTCTTCGTTCACCGCCCGGCGCAGAGCGTCGCGGTCGGCCTTGGTCTTCACGGCAGGATTGCACTTGATGAGCGTGCCCAGCGTGCGGTAATCCGCTTGGCTGAACAACAGATGAGCTACGCAGGCTTCACCTGTAATCTTTTTGTTCGTAACAGATCCCTCGTCAAGCAGACTCAGTTCGCGGGCGGTGGAGAGGTGGAGCACATGCAGGCGGGCGCCCGTCTCCCGCGCCAGCTTCACGGCCAGGCTCGACGAGGCGTAGCAGGCGGCCGAGGAGCGTATGTGGGGGTGCTTGCTTACGGGCACGTCGTCCGCGTCGGCATATTGTGCCTTGTATTTCTCCGTGTTTGTCCGGATGATGTCGGAGTCCTCGCAATGGGCGGCTATGAGCATGTCGGTGCTTCCGAAGACGGCTCGCAGGCTTTCCATGCGGTCTACCAGCATGTTACCCGTGCTGGAGCCCATGAAGAGCTTGATGCCGCACACGCGCGAACGATCCAGCCGGGCAAAATCCGTGTAATTGTCGTTCGTGGCGCCGAAGTAGGCGGAGTGGTTCACGATGCAGCGTTCGTTCAGTAAGTCCATCTTGGCTTCGAGAGCTTCGAGGGTAGTTGTTTGCGGCAGGGTATTGGGCATGTCCATGATGCTGGTCACGCCTCCCGCCGCAGCGGCCCGGCTTTCACTCAGGATGTCGGCCTTATGCGTCAGACCGGGGTCGCGGAAGTGCACGTGGTCGTCGATGACGCCCGGAAGCAGATAGCATCCGGTGGCGTCGATGGTTTCGTCACAGGGAGCGGAGAGGGGTTTACCATGAGTCAGCACCTCGGCGATGCGTCCTTGGTCGGTGATGACCACGGAGCCTTGTATGGTCTGTCCCTCATTGACGATGAGGGCGTTGTGGATGAGGGTACGTTTCATTCTCCATTCATTTGAGGGTATTTCTTAAACCAGCTGTCCCACTTCAGGCGGATGACACCGAACATGGCTTCGCCGAAGATGCTGGAGTTCATTTTCGAGGTGCCCAGCTCGCGGTTGATGAAGATGACGGGCACTTCCTTCACCCGGGCGCCGCACTTGTAGGCCGTGAACTTCATCTCTATCTGAAAAGCGTAGCCCTTGAAGCGGATTTCGTCCAGTGGGATGGTTTGCAACACGCGTCGGCGGTAGCACACGAAGCCGGCCGTGGTGTCGTGGATGGGCAGGCCGGTGATGAGGCGTACGTATTTTGAGGCGAAGTAGGACATCAGTACGCGCCCCATGGGCCAGTTCACCACGTTCACGCCGCTCACGTAGCGCGAACCGATCGACACGTCCGCCCCTTCCTCGGCGCAGGCCTTGTAGAGGCGGGGCAAGTCGTTGGGATTGTGGCTGAAGTCAGCGTCCATCTCGAAGATGTATTCGTAGTCACGCTCCAGCGCCCAGCGGAAGCCGGCGATGTAGGCCGTGCCCAGTCCCAGCTTGCCACGCCGCTCCACCATGAACAGGCGGTCGGCAAACTCTTCGCGCTGGAGGCGTTTGACGATTTCTGCCGTGCCGTCGGGCGAGCCATCCTCGATTACCAAGATGTGGAAGCCGTGCTCCAAGGCGAAGACGGCCCGTATGATGTTCTCGATGTTCTCCCGCTCGTTGTAGGTCGGGATGATGACGATGCTGTCTGATGTATGCATATTCTTTTCTAAATTGTAAATATGCCACAAATGTAGTGTTTTTCATCGTTTTTCGGTAGGAAAACAAGGCTTTTCTTTGTCTCTCCACGCACCTTTCATTATTTTTGCGTCCGGAAATTCTATTTTTCACGCATCATGAGCTTTACGATAACCGAATTGCAACAACAATACGCCGCCCATCCGCAGGTCGAGGCGGCCTTGCGCCTGCTGGCCGACGACCGCCTGAAGCATCTCTTTCTGGGCGGACTTCACGGCTCGTCGGCTTCCTTGACGGCCTCGGTGCTGACGGAGCGTGCGGAGCGTCCGCTCGTCTTCGTGCTGGGCGACGTCGAGGAGGCGGGCTACTTCTACCACGACCTTGTCCAGGTGTTGGGCGATGAGCGGGTGTTGTTCTTCCCCTCGTCCTTCCGCCGTGCCATCAAGTACGGGCAGAAAGACGCCGCCAACGAGATACTCCGCACCGAAGTGCTGAACCGCCTCCAGAAAGCGGACACCGGCGTGTGTGTGGTGACTTATCCGGACGCCTTGGCGGAAAAGGTGGTTTCGCGAAGCGAACTCACCGACAAAACTTTGACGATACATGCGGGCGAGCAGGTGGACATGAACTTTGTGACCGAGGTGCTCCAAAGCTACGGCTTCGAGCGTACGGATTACGTCTACGAACCGGGGCAGTATGCCATACGCGGCAGCATCATCGACGTGTTTTCTTTCTCCAGCGAATATCCTTTCCGCATCGACTTCTTCGGGGACGAGGTGGAGAGCCTGCGCACCTTCGAAGTGGAGAGCCAGTTGTCCAAGGAGAAGCGGGAGAGCATTGTCATCGTGCCCGACCTCAGCGCGGATTTTTCAGGAAAAGGAACGGGAGGCATGGTGTCTTTCCTCGATTTCCTGCCCGCCAACGCCATCCTGGCCATGCGTGACTTCCTGTGGTTGCGCGAGCGTATCCAGCAGGTGTACGACGAGGCCTTGACACCCCAAGCCATCGCCGCCCGCGAGGCGGAGGAGAATGGCGACATTCGCCTGGATGGCAAGCTCATCGACGGAAGCGAATTCACCGTGCGTGCCCTCGACTTCCGTCGATTGGAGTTCGGTGCCAAGCCCACGGGCACGCCCGACGCGAGCCTGACCTTCGACACCTCGGTACAACCCATCTTCCACAAGAATTTTGACCTCGTGGCGCAGAGTTTTACCGAATACCTGGCTCAGGGATACACCATTTATATATGTAGCGATAGCACGAAGCAAACAGACCGCATTCGCGCCATTTTCGACGATCGGGGAGACAACATCACCTTCACCGCCGTAGAGAAAACCCTGCACGAGGGCTTTGCCGACAACACTCTGCACCTGTGCATCTTTACCGATCACCAGCTGTTCGACCGCTTCCATAAGTACAACCTCAAGAGCGACAAGGCGCGTGGCGGCAAAGTGGCTCTCTCCCTCAAGGAACTCAACCAGTTTCAGCCCGGTGACTACGTGGTGCATACCGACCATGGCATCGGGCGCTTTGCGGGCTTGGTGCGTATCCCCAACGGTAACACCACGCAGGAAGTCATCAAGCTGGTCTATCAGAATGATGATGTAGTGTTCGTCTCCATCCACTCCCTTCACAAGGTATCGAAGTACAAAGGCAAGGAAGGCGAAGCACCCCGCCTGAACAAGCTGGGCACCGGTGCCTGGGAGAAACTCAAAGACCGTACCAAGAAGAAAATCAAGGACATCGCCCGCGACCTCATCAAGCTTTATTCCCAGCGGCGTGAAGAGAAAGGCTTCCAGTTCAGTCCCGATAGCTTCTTGCAACGGGAGTTGGAAGCGTCGTTCATCTATGAAGATACGCCCGACCAAAGCAAAGCCACGGCCGAGGTGAAAGCCGACATGGAAAGTGCCCGTCCCATGGACCGGTTGGTGTGCGGTGACGTGGGTTTCGGCAAGACCGAAGTAGCCATACGCGCGGCGTTCAAGGCGGTGTGCGACAACAAGCAAGTAGCCGTGCTCGTTCCTACTACCGTCTTGGCCTACCAGCACTTCCAGACCTTCAAAGAGCGTCTGAAAGATTTGCCCTGCCGGGTGGAATACCTGAGCCGCGCCCGCACCTCCGCCCAGGCACGCGTCGTCATCAAGGGATTGGAGGCAGGTGACGTGAACATCCTCATCGGTACCCACCGCATTCTGGGCAAGGATGTCAAGTTCAAGGACCTGGGCCTGCTCATCATCGACGAGGAGCAGAAGTTCGGTGTCAGCGTCAAGGAGAAGCTGCGCCAGATGAAAGTGAACGTCGATACGCTTACTATGACCGCCACGCCCATCCCGCGCACCTTGCAATTCTCCCTGATGGGAGCCCGTGACCTGAGTGTCATCCAGACACCGCCGCCCAACCGTTACCCCATCCAGACCGAGGTACACACCTTCAACGAAGAGGTCATCACTGACGCCATCAACTTCGAGATGAGCCGCAACGGACAGGTATTCTTCGTCAACAACCGCATCTCCAACCTGCCCGAACTGAAAGCGATGATTGAACGAAACATCCCCGATTGCCGCGTCTGCGTGGGCCACGGGCAAATGGAACCCGCTGAGCTGGAGAAAATTATCTTCGATTTCGTCAATTACGACTACGACGTCCTGCTGGCTACAACCATCATCGAAAGCGGCGTGGACATCCCCAACGCCAATACCATCATCATCAACCAGGCGCAGAACTTTGGCCTCAGTGACCTGCACCAAATGCGCGGGCGTGTGGGGCGTAGCAACAAGAAAGCCTTCTGTTACTTGCTGGCTCCTCCGCTCTCCAGCCTGACGCCCGAGGCCAAACGACGCCTCCAGGCCATTGAGAACTTCTCCGACTTGGGAAGCGGCATCCACATCGCCATGCAGGACCTTGACATCCGCGGGGCGGGCAACATGCTGGGCGCCGAGCAGAGCGGTTTCATCGCCGACTTAGGTTACGAAACCTACCAGAAGATACTGACCGAAGCCGTGCGCGAACTGAAGAATGACGAGTTCTCCGACCTTGTGGCCGAAGAGCAACAGGCCGCCGACGGCAGCGGTAAAATCAGCGGTGAACAGTTTGTGGACGAATGCCAAGTGGAGAGCGACCTCGAACTTCTCCTGCCCGCCGATTACGTGACAGGCAGCAGCGAACGTATGCTCCTCTACCGTGAACTGGACGGACTGACGCTCGACAAGGAGGTGGAAGCCTTCCGCTCCCGTCTGGAGGACCGCTTCGGTCCTGTGCCCCGCGAGACGGAAGAATTGCTCCGCATCGTCCCCCTGCGCCGCATCGCCGCCCGTCTGGGTGCCGAGAAAGTTTTTCTGAAAGGCGGACGCATGACCCTCTATTTGGTAAGTAATGGCGAGAGTCCTTATTACCAGAGCCAGGCTTTCGGCAAGCTCATTGCCTACATGATGAAGTACACCCGTCGGTGCGACCTGCGCGAACAGGGTAGCAAGCGCTCCATGGTGGTGAAAGACGTGCGTTCTGTGGAAAAGGCGGTCAGTGTGTTGCAGGAGATGTTGGCAATGGAGGCGACGGAATAAACGGCTATGACAGATCTGGGTAAAGGTGATTTGACCAAAGGCGGCATCACGGGCACAATGATTCGTTTCGCACTCCCCTTGATGCTGGGCAATCTGCTACAGCAGTGTTACAACATAGCCGATACGCTGATCGTAGGGCGTGTGCTGGGAGCCGATGCCTTGGCGGCGGTAGGCTCGTCATATGCGCTCATCGTCTTCGTCACATCGGTGTTTATCGGTCTGTGTATGGGTTGCAGTGCCGTTTTCTCCATGCAGTATGGTGCTCACGATTTCCGGGGAATGCGACGAAGTGTCTTTTCCTCCATGCTGATAATAGGAACGGTGACCGTACTGCTCAACATTCTGATGCTGGCGCTCTTGACGCCGGTCATCCGCCTGTTGCAAACGCCGCCCGAGCTGGAACAGATGGTGTACGATTACCTTTTCATCATCTTCTTAGGCATGATTCCCGTTTGTGTTTACAACTTCTACGCTTTTCTTCTTCGTGCCGTGGGCAATTCGGTGGTACCTTTATACTTCCTTCTGCTATCTGTAGTGCTTAACATCGGGCTGGACTTGGTGTTGATGCTCGGCCTCGGCATGGGCGTGGAGGGAGCAGCATGGGCTACGGTCATCTCACAGGCGGTGGCTGCCGTAGGCTTGTATTTTTATACCCGTGCACGTTTTCCGGAACTACGCCTTTTGCGAGCCGATTGCATAATAGACCTTCACTCTATCCGTCGTCTGTCCTCCTATTCTTTCCTGACGTGTGTGCAGCAATCGGTCATGAACTTCGGTATCCTGATGGTGCAAGGGCTGGTCAACAGCTTCGGTACTGCTGTGATGGCAGCCTTTGCCGCAGCGGTCAAGGTAGACTCCTTTGCCTACATGCCCGTGCAGGACTTTGGCAACGCCTTCTCCACGTTCATCGCCCAAAACTACGGCGCGGGCCGTCGTGACCGCATTCGGCGAGGTATCCGTAGCGCCGTGTGGATTACCACGGTCTTTGCTTTGTTCGTGTCGGCACTGGTGTTTGTCTTTTCACCGTGGCTCATGTCACTTTTCGTTTCTTCCGAAGAGACGGAGATTATACGCATAGGCGTGGAATACCTTCGCATTGAGGGCAGCTTCTACGTAGGCATCGGCTATCTTTTCCTGCTCTACGGCTTCTACCGTGCCGTGGCCATGCCTTCCATGTCCGTTGTGCTCACTGTCGTGTCGCTGGGCACGCGCGTTGCGCTGGCCTATCTGCTGGCCTCCGTTCCCTCCATCGGTTATACCGGCATCTGGTGGTCCGTACCTATCGGCTGGGCGTTGGCTGATGTCGTTGGGGTGTGGTACTATAAACGTTACGTCCGTCAAGTCCATGCTTAGCGCAGGCAAGGGTTCTTACTTTAAGTTACTTAATAGCAAGTCTTTTCCCGTATGTTAGCATCCGCCATATCCATTCCAACGGTCCGAATTTGAAACCGGAAAGCCACAGACGGCTGAACAGCACCTGAAACAGGAAGACAACCAGTACTATTACCTCTGTTTGCAACAGTCCGACCTTACTTCCCCATCCCAAACCAATGCCGTAGAACAGGGACATACCGATGACGGACTGCCCGATGTAGTTGGTCAATGCCATCCGTCCCGGAGCCGCCAGCCATTTCCATATACATCCTTTTTTGCTTTTCAGGTAGAGAAGACACAGGCCTGCGGCATAGGAAAAGCCGAGCGGATAGACGCTGATGAAGTAGCACACGCTGTGCAGAGTGTTGCCGAAAGGATGTCCGCTCATGCTGCTCCAAGCATAAAGGAGCGAACAAGGAAGTCCCACCATCAACCCCCAGCGGCAGATTCTCACCAACAGATTCTTTCTGTCTTCCAAATCGGCATAGAAGTGGTGTCTGCCAATGTAGAAGCCGATGAGAAACAATCCCAACACCTTGAAATAGCGGTTCCCGATGATGAACTCCTGCATCCGGACGCAAGCCCCTTGGACGAGGAATTGGAACACCGTCCCATAGTCTTCCGCATCGTGCAGCCAGTAGGCGAAGTTGGCATCATTGATACCATATTCCGCACAATAACTTTCCTGCAGGCGGATGAAAGGAAGTGCAAGATTTGTATGGGCCATTTCGCATACACCGTCTACTGCTATCGGCAGGACGAGGAAAAATGCCGCCCATCCCAGCAGCTTCTTGTCCGATGTACGGCGAAAGAACGGAAGCAGCATCCCCAACAAGGCATACAGCATAAGGATATCACCGCTCCAGATGAACATCAGGTGCAGGAAGCCGAAGAGTAGCAACATCCCCATCCGTCGGTAGAAAATGCGGAAGCCGTTTACTCCTTTCCGTTCCGTGTTGCGGATGATGATGGAGAAGCCAATGCCAAACAGCAGGGAAAACAGCGTATAGAATTTACCATCCACAAAGAAGTACAACAGGTAACGAGTGATTTTGTCCGCTATGGCTGTAGGCATGGATGCCGTCGCTTCCGATGAAAGGAACGTATAAAGGGAAAACTCCGGGAAGTTGGCCATGCAGATGCCCAGCAGGGCAAAGCCGCGCAGGGCATCGAGGATGATGAATCGTTCCGAGGCCTTTACGGGAGAAATTTCGTTTGTACTAACCATGTTTCTATATACTTCTTTTTGGAGGTACAAAGTTAGCGGAATTCAGTGAAACGTATGTAATGATTTTACAGAGGATTGTTACAGTTTTACTGCAAAACCACATGCAATGTTTTGCCTGGTATATACAATGTTAATTCCGGAATTTGAATGCTATTATAAAAAGTGCGCTGTCTCAAATCGCGCTTCTATACTCATTCGGCGTACACCCCGCCACCTTCTTGAACATCCGGCTCAGATGGTGCGGATATTGGAACCCGACTTCGTAGGCACCGCCGCGACTTCTTCAAGATAGCGGGAGCGGCAGGATTGGCAACTACAGGGCTGGCTGCTTGTGGCGGCGGTCAAGGTGAGTCATCCTCAGCCCAAGCAGGAGAACCGACAGGCGAGATGACCTACCGGACGCTGACAGGCGACCGTGTGTCGCTGCTCGGTTACGGCTGTATGCGCTGGCCGATGATGCCCAATCCCGATGGCGAAGGGCAGGTGGTGGACCAAGAAGAGGTGAACCGACTGGTGGACTATGCGTTGGCGCACGGCGTAAACTATTTCGACACCGCGCCGCCTTATTGCCAGGGACTGTCGGAGAAAGCGACGGGCATTGCCCTCAGCCGCCATCCGCGCGACTCGTATTACATTGCCACGAAGATGTCCAACCATCGCCTCTACGGGGCAGGACTGCGTGGCAAGGAACTGCACGATGCCAGCGTGAAGATGTATCAGGATTCGTTCAAGTATCTGCGGACGGATTACTTTGATTACTACCTGTTCCACATCCTCGGCTCGGGCAAAGGTATGGAAGAAATGCGCGGACGGCTGTACGATTGCGGCATCGCCGACTTCATCCTCAAAGAAAAAGAGGCGGGGCGCATCCGCAAACTGGGTTTCTCGTTCCACGGCGATGTGCGGGTGTTCGACTATATGTTGCAGGAATCCGGCATACCGTGGGACTTCGTGCAGATACAGCTTAACTACCTCGACTGGAGGCACGCATCGGGCTTCAACGTCAATGCCGAATACCTTTACGTTGAACTGGCAAAGCGGAACATCCCGGCAGTCATTATGGAACCGCTGCTGGGCGGACGACTCTCCAAGGTACACGACCACATCGTCACCAAGCTGAAACAGCGTGAACCCGAACAAAGTGTGGCATCGTGGGCGTTCCGCTTCGCCGGAAGTTTCCCCGGTGTGCTGACCGTCCTCAGCGGGATGACCTATATGGAGCATCTTCAAGACAACCTGCGCACCTATTCGCCTCTGCATCCGTTGGCGGACGATGAGTTTGCCTTTCTGCAAGAGACGGCAGACTTGATGATGCAATACCAGACCATTCCCTGCAACGACTGCAAGTATTGTATGCCTTGCCCTTACGGAATAGATATTCCTGCCATCCTTCTGCATTATAATAAATGTATCAACGAGGGGAATATGCCCCGCAATGGTCAGGACGAGAACTACCGTCGTGCCCGTCGAGCTTTCCTCGTGGGCTATGACCGCAGTGTACCCAAGCTCCGTCAAGCCAACCACTGCATCGGGTGCAACCAATGTTCGCCCGACTGTCCGCAAGGCATCAACATCCCGAAGGAGATGCAACGGATTGACCACTTTGTGGAACGGTTGAAGCAAGATAATCTGTAATGCCAACAGGGACTTGACGTTTCTAAACTAGGTATAAGTAAGGTGTTTACGGAGCTGAAGTGGCTCTCTGCTGAGTCACGAGCTGCGGATTCATACACAGGAAATCCGTTTTGTCTGCTGAATCCTTCACGCTTTCACGCTCCTGCAGTCTGCTGTGCTTCAGTGGAATATGGTGAAGGATACATTCTTTCACGTGAAAGTTTCACGTTTCTGTGTGGCGCTGCGACGCCGTACAGTCTTAGAGTGTAACGCCGTACGGCCTCAGGGTGTGACGCCGCACGGCGTTAGCATGTCAGCCCGTGCGGCGTTAGGAGCGATGGGAATATGGCGTTTGGATGGCTTTCTCAATGCCAATCTCTGGCAAATGCTTCCACGAAAGCGTCAGTCCATTGTCCTTTATTTTATTTATAGAGAGCTTTGCCCAAATCTTCTAATCCGGTTTCTCCAGGCAAACCGGGATAGGTCTGTTTCATGACGTTCACGAAAGCCTGTGCCGTATTGTTGGCTGCAAGTAACTCTTTCATTTTTTTAAAATAAGCGATTTTGAACTCCACCGCATCGCGTGTAGCCGCACCGCCATGTCCACCGATGAACAGCGTTGCACCCGAGGCCAACGAGTTTTCTGCTTCTGCTATTTCTGCATCAATAGCGGCAGGGGAGGAGATTTGCAGGTGGCTGACATGCACCTTTGCCGGAGTCCAATGAGTGTAATAAACCTTTCCTCCTATTAAGATGCTTGCACCCGGAAAATCCGATTTCGCCCCATGACGGAACTCAAAAGTAACGCCTGCCCATGTCTGTGTTGTGCCGAAGGCCACTTCCGATGTCTTACCCGTAGGCATGTCTGCCATTGCATCGCCAAAGGCCTGGGCAAAGCCTTTCATCATGCCGCCATAGATTTCGCCTTTGGTAAATTCAGGCATGCCCTGAGCCATTACCACATCATGTTTCCCTGTTCCTCCCACGTGATAGTCCGTGACGCGTTTTTCCACGGGTTTATCCAATTGGGAAAGATAGTTGTCAAATTCAGCCACATTGTCCTTGAACAACGGTTGCTCCATGGTTACAAGAGCATCTCTTCCCTCGATGATGTAACTTGCATCGCCCAACGCATCGTTGGTGTAATACACGTGCAGTTTGTAATTGCCGAGGTCATGTACCTCGAAACGTCCTTTAGTCTGTGCCATAACTGTAATTGTTAAGAGATTAAACAAAATAAATAATACCTTTTTCATCGTTTTTTTAATGAGTGTTTACTAATTTATTGCTTACCAAAAGCGCTTTTGTTCCTTTTTCTGTCGCAAATTTAGAGAGTACTTTTTATCTCCGCAAGTAGGTACTTGATCGTCAGATACTTACGTGAAGGTGACCATTGTTGTATATGAGTTACTTACAGACAAAATATTTTTGAAAAAAGTTTCTTGCTGTTCAAAGGGGATTTGCTTACCTTTGTAGAGTGAACTGAAATACATTATCTTATGGATAGAACAACGATAGAAGACGCTATGTTTCCGAACTGCCCGATACGGAACATCTTGGCAAGACTCTGCGACAAATGGTCGCTCTTGGTCATCTATACGCTGAACAAGGCAGACAAGGAAACGATACGTTTCAAAGAGCTACAGCGTGAAATCCCCGACATTTCGCAAAAGATGCTGACAGTTACTTTGAGAACATTGGAAGATGACGGCTATGTCACTCGCACCGTATATCCCGAAGTTCCTCCAAGAGTGGAATATGCATTGACTGAACGGACACACTCTTTGCTTCCACACATCAATGCGCTGATAGAATGGGCGTTGGAAAATAAGGATGCGATTATCAAAGATAGAAGAAAAGCTAATAAGGAATAACACGCTTATAGTAAAAACAAGTAATCGGGGTTATAACATCCGTAATTCGTCTACTTGGTGTTTTCGGTCATATCACGTAACTTTGCAGCGCGGAGAGAATAATCCTAAATTTAAAATTAAAGAAAACTTTGATCGAAACTGATATGACACTTGACGATTTCTTGAAACACGTGGAAGCCGGCGGCGCACTCGATACGCCGGAGATTTACCGTCTGATGGACGAAATGAGTGAGGAGGCACGGCGCATCACTTGTGAGATGAACGGTGCTTATCATCCGCAGGAGGAACTGCGCGCGTTGATGACGCGCCTGACCGGAAGGCCTGTGGACGAGACATTCAAGATGTTTCCTCCGTTCTACACTGATTTTGGCAAGAATATCACCATCGGGCGACATGTTTTCATCAACGCTTGTTGCCACTTCCAAGATCATGGCGGCGTGACGTTGGGCGACGGATGCCAGATAGGGCACAACGTAGTCTTTGCTACCCTCAATCACGGGTTGGCTCCCGATAAGCGGAAAGAAATGTATCCGGCTCCCATCCGTTTGGGAAAGAACGTGTGGGTAGGCTCCAACTCGACTATTCTGTGCGGGGTTACCGTGGGTGACAATGCTGTCATTGCCGCCGGATCGGTGGTGACGAAAGACGTTGCGCCTGGCACCGTCGTGGCGGGTGTGCCGGCCCGATACATCAAAGACATTGACGGAACTAAAAACGGTAATGCTTGACGGATGACGATACGGACGAGGGAAACGGATGGCCTGCTCGCGCGGATACGCGAGGGGAGGCC
The DNA here is from genome assembly GCA_944319875.1 of uncultured Bacteroides sp. Classification (GTDB taxonomy): domain Bacteria; phylum Bacteroidota; class Bacteroidia; order Bacteroidales; family Bacteroidaceae; genus Bacteroides. The sequence continues at coordinate 9,629 of CALUFR010000007.1, read as the reverse complement.
CATGACACTGGGGCAGCAGCTGCGTCTTACGGTGCAGCTCAGTGTGCCGGCGATCATCGCGCAACTTTCTTCTATCGTAATGCAGTATATCGACGCAGCTATGGTGGGTAGTCTTGGAGCTGAGGCTTCCGCTTCCATCGGTCTGGTGTCGACGACGACGTGGCTCTTCTCGGGCTTGTGTGTGGCTGCCTCCACGGGCTTTTCCGTGCAGGTGGCTCACAGGATCGGGGCGGGTGATATACAGGGGGCGCGTGCCGTGTTGCGTCAGGCGCTTACGGCTACGTTCGTTTTCAGCTTGTTACTCGCCACGCTCGGTGCGTCAATCAGCGGCGGATTGCCCGGTTGGTTAGGAGGAGACCCCTCCATCCGACGTGACGCGTCGTTGTACTTCTGCATCTATTCGCTCTTTTTGCCCGCCTTGCAGATGAATTATCTGGCGGGAGGCATGTTGCGGTGTAGCGGCAACATGCACGTGCCGAGCCTGGGAGGTGTGGTGATGTGCGTGTTGGACGTCGTGTTCAATTTCTTCTTGATTTTCCCGTCGCGCGAATGGAGGGTGGGGGACGTGTCCTTCACGATGCCGGGTGCGGGATGGGGGGTGGAAGGCGCTGCACTGGGAACGGCTGCCGCCGAAATGGTGGTCGCCGGATTGATGATGTGGTATCTGTGGACGCGTTCCAATTCCTTGAAACTGAGCGGTGAACGGGGCGGTTTTCGTCTCCGGGCGGCCACCCTGAAGAAGGCGTTTCACATTGGTTTCCCGATGGGGTTGGAGCATGTCGTTATCTGCGGTGCGCAAATCATGACGACGGTCATCGTGGCGCCTTTGGGGGTCTTCGCCATCGCTGCTAACTCGTTTGCCATCACGGCCGAGAGCCTCTGTTATATGCCCGGTTACGGAATTGCCGATGCGGCCACGACGCTGGTGGGGCAGAGTGTCGGTGCGGGACGTCGGAGGCTGACCCGTAGTTTCGCCCGCATCACCGTCTTCATGGGTATGGCCGTCATGGGAGTGATGGGAGTGCTGATGTATCTGTTCGCCCCTCAGATTATAGGCTTGATGACGCCTGTTGCGGAAATCCGGGAACTGGGCGTGATGGCCCTGCGCATTGAGGCGTTTGCCGAGCCGATGTTTGCGGCTTCGATTGTGGCCTATGGTGTCTTTGTCGGAGCGGCTGATACGCTTGTCCCGTGTCTGATGAATTTCTTCAGCATCTGGGCGGTGCGTTTGTCGCTGGCAGCCCTGCTTGCTCCGTCGTTGGGACTGAAAGGCGTCTGGATTGCCATGTGTGTCGAGCTGTGCTTCCGCGGCATGATTTTCCTGATTCGCCTGCGAGGGGAGCGATGGATGAAGAAAACGATATTCGTGACAAATGACAGATGACAATTAATTTTTTGTACACTTACTTATATTCTTTGTAAAGATGAAACTGATTAAAGATGCTGAATTCGGGGGCGAGCGTCCCTTGTTTGAGTCGCACAATCTCCGCCTGGAGAATGTGGTGATTCGTGCCGGCGAGTCGGCCATCAAAGAGTGTAGTGACATTGAAGCCTTCGAATGCCGTTTCGAGGGTAATTATCCCTTCTGGCATGTGCATGGCTTCAAAATAGACCGCTGCTATTTCGACGTCGGAGGGCGTTCGGCCTTGTGGTATTCCGACCACCTGAAGATGACCGATACGGTTATTGACGCTCCGAAGATGTTTCGCGAGATGACGGAAATCGATCTGGAGAACGTGACGATGAACGATGCCGACGAAGTGTTCTGGCGGTGTAGCGGCATCCGGGCCAAGAACCTCAAGCTGCATGGAGGCACTTATCCGTTCATGTTCAGTAATCATATTTATGTGGACGGCTTGGAGAGTGACAGTAAATATGTATTCCAATACGTGAAGGACGTGGAGATACATCATGCCAAGATTACGACGAAGGATGCGTTTTGGGAAGTGGAGAATGTGACTATCTACGACTCCGAACTCAACGGTGAGTACCTGGGCTGGCATTCGAAGAACCTGCGCCTGGTGAACTGCCACATCACCGGTGAGCAACCCCTCTGCTATGCGCACGACCTGATATTGGAAAACTGTACCTTCGGTCCTGATTGCGACCGCGCGTTCGAGTACAGCACGTTGCAGGCCGATATTTGCGGTGCCATCACGAACATCAAGAACCCGATGTCGGGGCGCATTGTGGCCGATGAGATCGGTTCTGTAACCATCGACGAGAACATCAAGGCGCCCGCAGATTGTGAAATCTGTCTCAGAGACGGACGGCCTGTTTCACCGACTAAAAGCGAAGAAAAGGTATGAAATACGATTTCGATCAGCAGATTTCGAGGCGGAACACCGATTCTTATAAATGGGATAGCGCCCCGAGCGAGGATGTGCTTCCGATGTGGGTGGCCGATATGGATTTCCGCACAGCCCCCGCCATTGTCGATGCTCTGCGCCGACGCGTGGAGCACGGCATCTTCGGTTATACCCGTGTGCCCGACGGTTATTACAAGGCTGTGACAGACTGGTTCTCACGGCGGCATGCCTGGACATTCGACCGTGAATGGATGATTTATACGTCCGGCGTGGTGCCTGCCGTATCAGCCGTCATCAAGGCTCTGACCGTGCCGGGCGATAAGGTATTGGTGCAGACACCTGTCTATAATTGTTTCTTTTCATCCATCCGCAATAACGGGTGTGAAATGCTGTCGTCGCCTTTGGTTTTTGCGGATCACACGTATTCCATCAATTACGATGACTTGGAGCGCAAGGCTGCTGATCCGAAGGTGAAGGTGATGCTGCTGTGCAATCCTCACAATCCGGCCGGAAGAGTGTGGAGGCGCGAAGAACTGATACGTATCGGTGAAATCTGTATCCGACATGGCGTTGTGATTGTCTCAGATGAAATTCATTGCGAGCTAGTCTTCCCCGGACATCATTATACGCCGTTCGCTTCCATTTCAGAAGATTTTCTGCGGCATTCTGTCATCTGTCTGTCTCCCAGCAAGGCATTCAACATCGCCGGATTACAGATTGCGAATATCGTCTGTGCTGACGCCGGATGGCGGGCGAAAATCGACCGGGCTATCAATGACAATGAAGTGTGCGATGTCAATCCCTTCGGTGTAATCGCTACCCAAGCTGCCTACAATGAAGGGGAGGAATGGTTGGAACAGTTACTCGGTTATCTGTATGACAATTATCTCTATATGAGTGATTTCTGTAGGGAGCATTTGCCGGATTTCCCGATAACGAAGCTGGAGGGAACCTACCTTGTGTGGATGGATTGCCGCAAGCTGGGACTATCTTCGGAGGAGCTGGAGCGGCGGCTGGTGGACGAAGCCGGTTTGTGGCTCAATGCAGGAACCATGTATGGCAAGGAGGGCGAAGGCTTCATGCGATGGAATATAGCCTGTCCGCGGGCAACGTTGGCTGAGGGATTGAAGCGGTTTGTGGATTTCCTGTAAATATTTGTTTGTTTTTTCCAGAAAAGTTCCCATTTTCCCCGCTATTTTTGCGCTCATAACCGAATAAGGCTGTGAGAAATGAATAGAAATCGTAAATGGATAGGAATATTTCTGCTCTTGTGGGGGCTGGCTTGTGCCGTACATGCACAGAAAGCTGATTATACGACATGGGCGAAAATGGGAATCGAGTATGGGATAAACGACCGTCTGGATTTGGTCAGTGGATTGGAGTGGCGCACGGAAGACCACCTGCGGGCTACGGACCGCCTGGGGCTGGATGCCGGACTTAAATACGCCCTGCTTTCTTTTCTGAAACTGGGTGGCGGCTATGAAATCCATTATCGCAACCGTGGAGAAGACGGTTGGAAGTTCCGTCATCGGTATCATGCGGACGTTACCTTGTCCGCCCGCTGGATGAGGATGAAGTTTGCTTTGCGCGAACGCTTTCAGCATACATGGGACGACGTGGAGAACGAATTGCGCCTGCGCTCCCGCTTCAAGCTGTCCTATGACATTCCTCGGTGCAAGGTGGAGCCTTATGCATCGGTGGAGATGTATAACAGTCTGCATCGGGATGAAGAGTTCGACGTCGTGCGCATGCGCTATCGGGCGGGCTTTACCTTGCCGCTCTTCTCGAAAAACTGGGAGGCGGATGTGTTCTACTGTCGACAGAAGGAGGACGACGGTCGTAAAAATATCTTTGGCGTGGATTGCGTGTACAAGTTCTGAAATCTTTCACTATATTTGTTGCGTAACAAAATAGTAGGAGGTTATCATGAAGAAAATTATCAATCCCTGGGAGAAACTGGCCGGATACAATTGTTTCGGATGCTCGCCCGACAATGAGTACGGTGTGAAGATGGAGTTCTACGAGGACGGCGACGAGGTGGTGAGCATCTGGAAGCCAGACGGGCATTATCAGGGTTTTCTGCATACACTTCACGGTGGCATACAATCGGTCTTGTTGGACGAAATATGTGGATGGGTGGTATTCCGCAAGTTACAGACGGCAGGAATGACAACCAAGATGGAGACACGTTTTCGCAAAGCGGTGTCGACGGACGCTTCGCACTTGGTGCTGAAAGCCTCGCTCAAGGAACGGAAGAGAAATCTGGCCTTTGTGGAAGCCCGGCTTTACAACGACAAGGGCGAATTGTGTACGGAAGCCTTGTGCACCTATTTTACTTTCCCGAAAGAGAAGGCGGAGAAAGAAATGTTTTTCCGTAGTTGCGATGTGGAGCCGGAGGAATTGCTCCCATTAATCTGATAGAAAAAAGAAACTTTTCGTGATAATTTTTTGGATATTCAAATAATATGGTTTATTTTTGTCGCAAAATAAAGAAACCATGAGAACTTTTGACGTACATCATCATCATCATTATCCTGGCGAATGAATTCGGTGGGCCGATGAATGTATGTGCGTGACGAGGATACATGAAGAAAGAAGCTTGCCGGATTGGGGCAGGCTTCTTTTTTTTCTGGCCTTCTGGTCAATGGAGTTTTTGAATATCAGAAAAATGAAATGTAATTATGTTGAGAATTGCGGTACAAGCGAAAGGTCGTCTTTATGACGAGACGATGTCGTTCCTGGAGGAAGCGGACATCAAACTGAATGCGACGAAACGCACCTTGCTGGTGCAGTCGACAAACTTTCCTGTCGAGGTGTTATTTCTGCGGGATGATGACATCCCACAGACGGTGGCTACGGGGGTAGCGGACATCGGCATTGTAGGTGAGAATGAATTTGTGGAGCGGGCGGAAGATGCTGAAATAGTGAAGCGACTGGGATTCAGTAAGTGTCGCCTGTCACTGGCCATGCCGAAGGATATCGAATACACGGATGTGCGATGGTTTGAAGGAAAAAAGATTGCCACGTCCTATCCCGGCATCTTGTCCCGCTATTTGAGGGAACAAGGAGTGAACGCCGAAATCCACGTGATAACGGGTTCGGTGGAGGTGTCGCCGGGCATCGGACTGGCCGATGCCATCTTTGATATTGTCAGCTCCGGTTCGACGCTGGTCAGTAACCGGTTGAAGGAAGTGGAAGTGGTAATGAAATCCGAAGCCCTGCTTATTGGCAACAAGAACCTGAGCGACGAGAAGAAGGAAATCCTAAAGGAGCTTCTCTTTCGCATGGATGCGGTGAAGATGGCTGAGGATAAGAAATATGTACTGATGAACGTTCCTAAAGACCGACTGGACGAAATTGTGGCCGCGTTGCCGGGCATGAAAAGCCCCACGGTGATGCCGCTGGCGCAGGAAGGCTGGTGCTCGGTTCATACGGTGCTCGATGAGAAGTGCTTCTGGGAGATTATCGGCAAGCTGAAAGCGCTGGGCGCGGAAGGTATTCTGGTGTTGCCTATTGAGAAAATGATTGTTTAGCAAAAAAACGATGCGCTTATGATATTGACAGATTATCCTGAGAGGACGCAATGGCTGGAACTGCTGAAACGACCCGTGATGAACACGGAAAGCCTGTTTGGGACGGTGCGGGATATTATAGATCAAGTGAAGACCGGAGGAGACGAGGCGGTGCTTCGCTATGAGTTACAATTCGACAAAGTGAACCTGCCCACTTTGGCCGTATTACCTGAGGAATTTGACGAGGCTGAAAATCAGATTAGCGAGGGGTTGAAGAAAGCTATCCGACTGGCTGCCGAGAATATCGCAGCTTTTCATTCCGCCCAGCGTTTTGCAGGCGTGAAAGTGGAGACGCAACCGGGTGTGACCTGTTGGCAGAAAGCGGTGCCCATTGAGAAAGTGGGACTGTATGTCCCCGGAGGAACGGCGCCGTTGTTCTCCACCGTGCTGATGTTGGCTGTGCCTGCCCGCATAGCCGGATGTCGGGAGGTTGTGTTGTGTACGCCGCCGCTCAGAGATGGAAAGGTACATCCGGCCGTTCTGTTCGCGGCTCGGGTGGCCGGTGTGAGGCGTGTGTTCAAAGTCGGTGGCGTACAAGCCATTGCAGCCATGGCCTATGGGACGGAAAGCATTCCGAAAGTGTATAAAATCTTTGGTCCCGGTAACCAGTATGTCACGGCGGCCAAGCAACTGGTAGGCTTGCGCGATGTGGCCATCGACATGCCTGCAGGACCTTCCGAAGTGGAAGTCTTGGCGGACGGGACGGCCAATCCTGTCTTTGTGGCGGCCGACCTGTTGAGCCAGGCGGAGCATGGGGTGGATAGTCAGGCAGTATTGATAACGACGTCGAAGGGTTTGCAACAGGCCGTCAAGGCCGAAGTGGAGCGTCAGTTGGCCTTGCTTCCACGCAAGGAAATCGCCGCCAAGTCACTGGCCAACAGCAAACTGATTGTGGTAAAGGACATGGAGGAGGCGATCGAGATGACTAACGTCTATGCGCCCGAGCACTTGATTGTGGAGACGGCGGACTACTTGTCTGTAGCAGAGCGGATTGTCAATGCCGGGTCGGTATTCTTGGGGGCACTTACGCCTGAGAGTGCCGGTGACTATGCTTCGGGTACGAACCACACGCTGCCCACCAATGGCTATGCCAAGGCTTATAGCGGTGTCAGCTTGGACAGCTTCATGCGTAAGATGACTTTTCAGGAGATTAAGCCCGAAGGGTTGTGCGGAATTGGTCCGGCCATTGAGGTGATGGCTGCCGGAGAGTCATTGGACGGTCACAAGAATGCCATCACCGTAAGGCTATCAGCCGTTCAATGTAATCAATGAATATTAAAAAAAGAAAATTTGTGTATGAAAAAATCATTACAAGAATTGGTGAGGCCAACCATCTGGAAGTTGAAGCCTTATTCATCTGCACGTGATGAATATAGCGGAACGATGGCTTCCGTTTTTCTGGATGCGAACGAAAATCCGTACAATAATCCTCACAATCGTTATCCCGATCCGTTGCAGCGCGATTTGAAATCACACCTTTCCCAGATAAAGAAAGTACCGGCCGAAAATATCTTTTTGGGCAACGGGAGTGATGAAGCCATCGACCTGGCGTATCGAGCCTTCTGCGAGCCGCGCATAGACAATGTGGTGGCTATCGATCCTACGTATGGCATGTATCAGGTGTGCGCCGAAATCAACGATGTGGAGTATCGGAAAGTTCTTCTGGATGAACATTTTCAGTTTACGGCCGAACGTTTGTTGGCCGCCTCTGATGAACATACTAAACTGATATTTCTTTGTTCACCGAACAATCCGACAGGCAACAATTTGTGTCGTGCGGAAATGGAAAAATTGCTCGACTCGTTCGAAGGACTTGTGGTGGTGGATGAGGCTTATATTGACTTTTCGGAGGCCCGCTCCTTCCTATACGATTTAGAGAAATATCCGAACGTTATTGTACTTCAGACATTCTCCAAGGCTTGGGGATGTGCCGCTATCCGTTTGGGGATGGCTTTCTCGTCTAAGGAGATAATTTCCATTTTCAATAAGATAAAATATCCTTATAATGTAAATTTATTGACCCAGAAACAGGCCTTGGAGATGGTGCTCCGTCATTATGAAGTGGAGCGTTGGGTTAAGACGTTGAAAGAAGAGCGTGCCTGGTTGGAAAAGGAGTTTAAGACTTTGCCCTGTACGGTGCAATTGTTTCCTTCGGATGCCAATTTCTTCTTGGTGCGGGTGACTGATGCCGTAGCCATCTACCGTTATCTGGTGGGTGAGGGCATCATTGTGCGTAGTCGTCACACGGTTTCGTTATGTGGTAACTGCTTGCGTATCACGGTGGGAACCCGTCCGGAGAACGAACAATTGTTGAAGGCTTTGAGGAATTATAAAGAATGAGAAGGCGATGAAAAAGAAAGTTTTGTTCATTGACCGTGACGGCACGCTGGTTGTGGAGCCTCCGGTCGATTACCAATTGGATGCTTACGAGAAACTGGAGTTTTATCCTAAGGTGATGCGAAATCTGGGCTTCATTCGGAGCAAGCTCGATTTTGAGTTTGTAATGGTGACTAATCAGGACGGGCTTGGAACAGCTTCTTTCCCGGAAGAGACTTTTTGGCCGGTGCACAATCTGATAATGAAGACCCTTGAAGGTGAAGGAATTACGTTTGATGAAGTTTGCATTGACCGTAGTTTTCCGGAGGACAATGCCCCTACCCGTAAGCCGCGGACGGGGATGTTGGCACGCTACCTGGATAACCCTGCGTATGATTTGGAAGGTAGCTTTGTGATAGGCGACCGTGCCACTGATGTGGAATTGGCCAAGAATCTGGGGTGTCGTGCCATCCTGTTGCAGGATGATAAGTCGGTGTTGAAACCAGTGACAGAAGGAGGAGAGGCTCCTTGTGAGGGGTTGGAAAACGTTTGTGTTTTGGCCACGACCGATTGGGATCGGGTGGCCGATTTTCTCTTTGCCGGCGAACGTCGGGCGGAGGTACATCGGGTGACTCACGAAACCGATGTGTTTGTGTCTATTGATTTGGACGGATCGGGCAAGTGTCTCATTGATACGGGGCTTGGCTTCTTCGACCACATGCTGGAGCAGATAGGCAAACATGGAAGTGTTGACCTGACGATTCGTGTGAAGGGCGACCTCCACGTAGACGAGCATCATTCGATTGAAGATACGGCCTTGGCTTTGGGTGAATGTCTTTATAAAGCCTTGGGTGACAAGCGTGGCATTGAACGCTATGGCTATTCATTGCCCATGGACGATTGCCTGTGTCAGGTTTGTCTGGATTTTGGAGGACGTCCCTGGCTGGTTTGGCAGGCTGATTTCAAGCGGGAGCGGATAGGGGAGATGCCCACCGAGATGTTCCTGCATTTTTTTAAATCGCTGAGCGATGCCGCCAAGATGAATTTGAACATCAAGGCTGAGGGTCAAAATGAACATCATAAGATAGAAGGAATCTTCAAAGCGTTGGCTCGTGCATTGAAAATGGCGGTGAAGCGTGATATGTATCACTATGAATTGCCTTCTTCAAAAGGAATGCTTTAAGTGGAAGGCCTGAAAAGGACGGTTGGAATTCGTTTTTCGATATCTTCAGCCGTCCTTTTTTCCCTTTTGCGCAACTTTTCCCTCCTTTCCCCACCCCTTTTCCCGCCCTTTCGCGAGGCCTTTCCCCCCCCCAGGCCGTCCGAGAACGTTAGTTTGAGTTATAATACAGGGTGCAAAACCACTATAGTGTCTCCACCCAAGTTCATCTGATGGCATATAAGTTTTCAATTTAAAATATCAGTTGTGTTG
>CALUFR010000006.1 GCA_944319875.1 uncultured Bacteroides sp. | reverse complement strand
TAAGCGGTCTTCAATTTGACCGCTAAGCTACAAATTCAAATCCGTTTCATTCAGAAATACCACTTAAAAGACTGTATTTCAATAATTTCAAAGACCGATTAGCCAACTTTTATTGGACAGTAGTGATTCTATTTTATCGAATAAGATAGGTATGATCTTTTTCCCTAAAGATATTGCTGTTCTGATTTCTTCTAAGAACCAGTCCTCTTCTATATGTTCTTTCGCTTTAAAACAATCTTTGGTTACCAAAAGGACTACGCAATTTGATGAAGCAATAGCACTTTTGATTTTGTCATCAAAAAGTTCTGGACCAATACTATGTTTGTCTAAAAAGATGTCCTCTAAAGAATAGGCAGAGTTATCTGCTATGCTTTTACGAATAAGATCTGCGTTTACAGAAGATGATTTTCTATAACTTATAAATACATTATACATAAAATTCACATTTTAGAATTACCTTAATGATAGTTATTTTCATATTTCGTTATACTATCTCATAAAATGCCTAAATCATTGAACAAATCTATATTAAATAGCTAATAAATACATTATATACATTATATTCAATTATTATAGTTGATTTGGTAAGATTTTATATGAGATAGTATGATTTTTTTTCCTCATCATTAAAAGATGTGTTTGCAAATTGTTGTTTGTATTTCTCAAGTAATAACTCTTTCTTTTCATATTTCCATGCATAAAAGTACCCCAGTATAGAACTACTATATATGGTATTACAACCTTCTAAAATATCTATATCCGTTATCCATGAATCATTTATGATAGATTCCAACGGAGTGTCAACACAAACGTAATTGTTTGGTTTAGGCAATGTCTCATGATAATAAGAATTTAGCAACTCCCCACTTTCAATGTCCCATATACACAAGTTCTTATCCCATGAACTTGTTACAATAGTTTTTCCGTTTTTGAAAAATTTTATTGCTGTAATTTTTCCATTGTGATGAAGAGTTGATACAATATTATAGGAAGAGGTATCGCATATTACCACTTTATTATCTTCTGAAGCTGTAGCTAAATAGCGACCATTATCACTTACTGCAATTACAGTTGTCCCCAATAAATTATGATTCAGAACTTTAATGCAATCACGTTTATTCATATCCCAAATTCTTATAGTGGTATCCGCAGAGCTAGAATAGAGTAATGAATTGTTTCTATCATAATATATACAATTTACTTTTGAGGTATGTCCGTTTAATCTTGTTTCAATGTTTTTTGTTTCTAAGGAATATATTCCAATATCATTGCCGTCGTTGAAAAATAGACGATTGTTTATGTTATCTAATGAGCAAAATTCGGAACATACATGTTTTATTTCAAGGCAAACTTGATTGCTTTCGAGGTTAAAAAATCTAATTACATAATCTGCTATTGAACAAACAACAAGAGAATTTGTTTTGTTATCATATGTTATTGAATTGATTGCACTATTTGCTATTTTTATGTTCTTAGTGATTTTAAGGTTAGAGGGATTTAAAAATATAATTCTACCTAAACTATCTCCTATAATAATTTTCTGCAAATCGTCTGAAGCTAAAATACATTTTATCTCACAGTTAATGAATGTGTATTTAGACAAATTCTCGTTGGTAATCAAAGATAAATTTCTTACAAGGGTATCTAAAGACGCTGTCAACAATTTTGTTCCATCTTTATTGTATGATACAGAATAAATCGATTTTTGATGAAGTTGTGGAAATACCAACGTCGTATTGGGAGATGGATTTATCTCAAATGTGTCTTCCGTTATATTCCAAATGCACAAATTACAGTCTGCAGAAACAGATACTACTTGTGGCAGAGATGGATGAAATTTTGCGTCCCAAACGACTCCGTTATGACCGACCAAATGATGATAACATTTCTTTTCTTTTATATTCCACAATTTTATTGTTCCATCTCTTGAAGTTGATAATATTGATTCCCCATCTGATGAAAAAGATATGTTTGTTATTTCTTTGCTATGCCCAGAGACTATTTTTGTCGTTTCAAACGAATTTAGGTCAAAAAGAACAATGCTGTCATTTGCAGAAATAGCTAATATAGTATTTGAGCTATTTACAGAAAGGGAGTTGATTGGTCCTTTCACATCGTTAATTGAGTGTACTATTGTAGATGTCTTATAGTCAATAAATTTAATTATTCCATACCCTGCATAATAGACAAGTATGTCCTGTTGTTTTAAATATGTAAAACAGTCTATAGAAGATTGTTCTTGTATTATTAGCTTGTGCTTTCTCTTTTGTATGTCCCATTGATATATCGCACCATCTACTGACCCAGAAAATAGAGTACTTGATGTCTTTCCAAATGAGACACAATTTACATAACTATTATGCCCGATTAGTTTACATAATTGACATCCTTTTGATTCATCCCATATTATGATTGTTTTATCAGATGAACATGATACTATCAAGGAGTTGTCATAACTATATATTGCCCTCTTCACTCCAGCCACATGCCCATTAAGTATAGAAGAGTCATTATTCGACGAAAATCTAAGTACGGATTCTATTTCAGGGAGAATATCATTATTGCCATTCTGAGCAATCACCTCCAAAGCCAAACGTCTCGCTAAATAACTATTGTATGATAATAAAGCATTTTTAGCATGATGCACAACAGCTCTTCCTTGTGCAATGAGCAATTTATTTCGTTGTTCTCGTAGCTTTCTTTCCTCTTCTGCCTTTTCCCTCTCATATCGATTCCAAAGAGAATCAAAGCCAAGCCCAAGCATACCTGCTACAACCTTTACAAACGCGACATCACGACCTTGTTTGGAAGCATCACCTCCTAATCTTTCTTCCTTCTCAGGAAGTGCAAGTAATGAAGACGGGAAAAACTCCTTGGGAGAATTTCCCTCAACGATAAAAGGAAAGATACGGTCAGTTCTCCCAAGAGAAATAAATGTCTCAACTTCCTTATTTACCCAGTGGGAAACTGCCGCTTGTGGCGAACACACAACAATAAGATTTTGAGAATTTTGAAGTGCTTGCTTAATCTGTTCTGGTAGATTACCTGCACTTAGCTCATCAATATCGCGAAATACGGGACGTAATTCCTGGCGAATATCTGTGCGTCCATTGAAACTAGCAGGCAGACGATAGTGTTCCAATTCGTGCTGTAGCCATATTGCCCACTCAACATCTTCACTTTTGTAACTTATAAATGCAAAGTATTCTTTCTCTTCTTTCATACCATTATAATACATTCTATTTCTAAGAATTCTTATCAAAAACTAGAATGACATTATGAGAATTGAATAGAAACGGTTTTATCTTGTCGTTCAATTAATAGTAATCAGACTATAAAGCTTAAAACCAACAATAAGACTATTTGTCTTTATTGAACAAAAATCCTATTAGCCTCTTTATAAAACTATTCCTTTTAGATTTATTTTCAATTATTGGTTTATTGGGAAAAATAACTTTATTTACGGCATCCCAAACTTGTTTATTATGAGGATCTAGTTTTGTTCCGATTCTATTAACAAAATCATTAGCTTCGATTATTGTAGTGGTCAAATCTGACCTTATTCCGTCTTCCATGCCATATTTGTTAACAAGATTTATCAGAGTACTGATTTTCTTGAATAAGAATATCTCGGCCTCCGCATCGTTATTACCATCTGATGCTTTAAAAATTTCCATTGCAAAAGCATTAGAATATCCTAACAATCTAATATCAAAGGCATACCCAAGAATATCATGTAAAATTTGGTAAACCTGTTTAAAAACAGAAATTCGTTCTTCCTTATCTGAAACCAAGCCATAATTGATTATCGGTTGCATAGATTTAAATAGTGAATCTAACCTTGCTTCTTCCGTATAAATAGGATTTTCTTCATCAATAAAGAATGTCTCTTTGATTATTCCAATCTTCTTTAAATGGGAAATTCCTGCCTTTTTGTAATCATGGATTTCTTCATAATAACCACCTTTATGAGAATAGGCAATTGCTAAATCCATTTTACTTCTAACATCACCAAAAGCGTTATGTAGCTGCCCATATAATGATTCTTCGATATCCAAGTTTTTTTCTATAAGTGAATAGTCTTTTACTGGCTTTTTTAATAATGCTACATTGTAATGACCTACAAAAATGGCAAATTCTCTCTTTTCTACAACATCTATATCTTCAATATCTGAAATAATATTCAATACTTTTGCGTAAAACTGACAGGATTCATCAGTTATCCCTTTATACAAAAGAACATCTGCTATTTGCCCTAATATTAAAGCTGTATTTAACTTATATTTTTTCTTGTCAGCAGCTACAAGTAAAAATGGAACATATTGATGGATTTTATTTAGAGTTTCGTTAAATGATTCACCTGCCTCTAATTTTGCATATAGTTGGTGATAGAAAATATCACATATAACACTTATTGTATTGAAATCATCAGGTGATTTTTCCAATGCATCTTCAATATATAAATTCACATGCTCTGAATGTTCTATTGCATGGGAAAAATCTTTTTTGCATAAATTCCATTTAATCAGATTTAATGTAGACATAAAAATATATCTATACTTATCTGTTTTAAAAGTATTCCAAGAACGAAGCAATAACATTTCTGCTATTGTTCTTATTCGTGATAATTCTCCAATAGCTTCTTCAATAGTAGATGTTTCATAATTTACCTGTACATATGGATTAAAATGATCAACATCTTTAATATCAAATTGGTGGATTTTATCTTGTATTGTAGCCAACATTAAAGGCTCATCTCCGTTCTGAATAATAGAATCTGTGTATTCCTCTAATTTAACTATAAAATCAGGTTTACTATTATTTTCCATACTTGTTATGCTAATCTATTAATATAATTTTCTAAAAGTCGCTTGTTCTGTTCGGCATCACTCCCAATCAGATTATAATAGCTAATCGCCTTTTTTAAATGAACTAATGCAATTTGCCTATTAGCTTTGTTAATATTTCTATTTAAAATTTCTCTTCCGACATTTTCCGATAAAATTCCTTTGTAATAAATGGAGTCTCTGTCAGTTAATGTAATTTTATTTAATTCAATATAAGACAATATGCTACATAAAAATTTTAATGTATCAATTTGAGGATTCTGACGTGCATAATGTGGATAGAATGAAAATATCAAATTTGATAGAATTATATCATTTTTATATGGATTGTTGTATTCAAGTATGGATAGAAACCATCTAAGGTTATTTTCATCTTCAAAATATTTTTGCAAATGACTATTATATATATCTATATCTTCTTTCATATCATTAGAAGAGTATAAATTATATATCAAATCTTTGTTATAACCATATAAACCATAATAGAACTTTTCTTCTTCTGTTATTGTTTTCAATTTAGACAATGAGTAAAAATAATCAGAAGATGTATCTTTTCTGATAATAGACTTAATAGTTAAAATTATGTCAGCATTGAATAATCTCCACCTACCATGACTAATATTAGAGGGTAAATAAGGTTTTAGATAATTACGAATAAGACAGAATGATATTGGATCATAATTGCATTTTAACTCACTTAATTGTGACTCAGATAATCCGAATAAAGAATATGCTATATATATAAAAGGAGCCACTTTTTCTTTTCCAAATATATCAATTACTTTCTTGAAAATATAATCCGAACGCAACAAACTATCTTTTGGCATCTCTTTTATAATAGACTCAAGGTAATTATATAAAGCTTTTTCTTGAGATACATTTGTAACTTTATTAATTTGTTCAAAATCCTCCTTATCAATAGATAAAATATATGAAACTAAAACTGATAGATCTAATGGACTATATGTATTATTACTTGTCTTTCGTTCATTTAATAATGTTTCATATACATAATCAGGTAAGCTCTTTTTGTTTGAAGTATATATCGTCTGATTAATAAAAGCTTTTGCATCATCTAATGAGAAATCACCAAGTATATGTGGTGTTGTATTGAAGCATAATTCCCATTTTTGCAAAGGGTTCGACGAAAATACAATAAAAATGATTCTTTTAGTTGGTATAAAAAATAGATTGGAGTCCTTAATCTCTTTAATTTTATCATATCCGTCTATAATTATAAAACTATATTTTGCCTGTTGATAATGGAACAGTTTGAATCTACTCCATTCTTCTGAGATTGTATCCAATGCGAGAAGATTACTATTTGATAAATACTCTGACCATTTTAATATAGTATCTTTAAATGAGTTTTTATTACCCAATGCAACATCCGTACTATACAAGAATATATTTATTTTCTCCTTCATCTCTTTAAGGCGGCTAAATAAATATATTGCTAATGAAGTCTTACCAGAACCACGCTCCCCATATACAAGAGTATGATTTGAGGAAAAAATATTAGTAATGATATTGTTATATAATTCAATCGGACAGATGTAATTCTTAAGAAATAACTCGCAATAATGTTTATAAGAATATTCTGGTATATCTGACACCTCATCATCTATGATTCTTTTTAAGTTAGAAACAATTAATTGCGAAAATTCATAGATTTCCTCATTACTTGGTTGATAGATGTCCAATGAGTAGGAGATAATATTATTTAACAAATTAGCATTTTCATAACCTTGTCGTATTTTAAAAAAATGAGCGGTAGCATGCTCTTGTAATTCTTCCTCACTGTCAACAAAAGTATCATACTCATCCGATGGCACATTTTTATAAGAATCAAGATCTCGCTTGAAAATCAATGAACGTGAGTAATTATTAGAATCAAGAACCCCATGTTTAATCTCAATACGCGTAACACTCAACGGGATACCATCCTCACTTTCAATTGTTTCCGTAGGTATCCAGCCATATCTATGTCCTATAAATCCTATAAAAAATGGTTTGCATATATCTATGGTGTCTATACAACATTTAAGAATTTTTTTCTCAATTGCTTCAGGATTATCTTCACCTGCAATTACTCCCCATCTAAGATCTATCAGTTGTATATCAATCCCTTTAGGATTATAATAATTTGACAATTCTGGCAACACATATCGTCTCAATATATCCCTTTCACACATCATGTCTTTAAATGTGCTACTAATGAAGATTGAAATACTTTGCATAGAAATTAATTAAACAATACGATAAAGAGTAAAATTAATGACATGAGAATAGCAACGATTGCAACAATTATTTTTCTTGTCTTTCGTTTGGCTGAAATCTTTTGATCAACTTTATACTTCCCCGTGATATTAGATGTGAGATAAAAATTTGTTGAATTAAAATTTGTTGCGCAGTTTTTGCAAACAAAAGAAGGAGACATTCCTGAATTAACAGAAGCTTGTGCCAAATCTATTATGGCTGAATATTTTGCTTTTGTAAATGTAAAGCCTAAATTTGGAACATTATTTGAATCATTTAAGACCATTTCGATTTTATCTGACAAACAACTAGGACAAACAAAGTACATGTCATCAATTTCCGATTTAGTAAATGTTTTGTTGCAGAAAGGACATTCAGTACCAATAATTTTCATTATCTTTCCACAATTTGGGCACACATATGTAGGTATAAATTCCATTAAAGAATACGAATATACGGTTTAACTTATAGTAATTCTCACTACTGTCCAATAAAAGTTGGCTAATCGGTCTTTGAAATTATTGAAATACAGTCTTTTAAGTGGTATTTCTGAATGAAACGAATTTGAATTGAATGATTATGTTAACCTTTGCCCTTGTAAAAGTGCTAGTGCGTACAAGCTCGTGCGGAGCACTCTAATAAGGATCAAGAGGGGCTGTGCCGTTTTGACACAGCCCCTTCTTATGAACTTTGCTAATAAAAAAACAGCAACCACTATTTGTTCGAATGCTTACGAGGCGATGCGGGGCAGCGGCTCAGCGTTGCGTCTGTAGGCACGGCGGATGCGCAGGCTTTCCATCTGAAAGCAGAACGTTTGATTCCTCCATGCACGTTGCCTATACTTGGCAAAACGGAAAGCTCGGAGAAATTTTGTTGCTTGATGCGCACCGTTTTGTCACATTCCCGCCTTAGCCAGCGTCAACACACTGATACGCAGACCTTCGACACCGGCAAAAGCATCGGCGCAGGCTGTAATTGTGGAACCGGTGGTCAATACATCGTCCACCAACAAGATGTGCTTTCCTACATAACGTTCGGGGTGTTCCACTTCAAAAATGCCAGCCACATTCTCCCAACGCTCGTAGGCCGACTTTCGGGTCTGAGTCTGCGAATACACCCGACGACAGACGGCACGGACGTCCATCGTAATGCCCGTCACCTCCGCAATGCCTTCGGACAGACGCTCGCTTTGGTTATAACCCCTCTCCCGCAGCTTGCGAGGATGCAGAGGAACAGGTACAATGAAATCCACACCGTCGAAGAAGCCGCTCGATCTTATTTCTTCGGCCATAAACCGTCCCATTGTACGACCGATATCTTCCCGCCCCTCGTACTTCAGCTGATGCAAGATGTGACGGAAGTCGCTTCCCTTATGATAGAGGAAGTAGGACGTGGCACGCTCTAACGGAAACTTCCCCCAGAACTGCCGTTCCACAGGATTATCTTTCTCCAAATGCCAGTTCGTGCGAGGCATATCCATGTTACAACGCAAACAAAGCACTTCTTCGCCCTCTTCCAGGCAACGCCCGCATGTCACACACCGACGGGGAAAAAACAAGTGCGCCAATCCACGCAACCAGCACGCCAACCAGTTCTCAGTCATCACTCCACCCCCCTACAAGTCTTCAGGCAGACACTCTTGCACAATATCCAACACGGCGGCATGCAACGCAGGATTGGCGGCCACAATATGATGTCCCTCCAGGAACGAAGTACTTCCCCTGAAATCCGTCACCATGCCACCCGCTTCCTGTATCATCAGTGCCGCTGCCGAGAAATCCCACGTCCCGATATAGGCTTCCATCCAGGCGTCATAACGCCCCGCCGCCACGTAGCAGAGTGCCAAAGCGGCCGACCCGTTCATACGGACAGCCGACACCCGACCGTAAAGCCGGCGGATCAAATGTTCCGCCGTACGGGCATATTGACCGGCATTATAAGGAAGCTCCGCCACCACATAAGCCTCATCCAAAGAAGTGACATCCGACACGCGCATCCGCACACCGTCCAGATAGGCTCCCCCGCCCTGCCAGGCATAAAAACATTCGTCGCGCACAGGCTCATAGACCACGCCCAATAACAATTCATCACGACTCCGCAAAGCAATACTCACGCAATAAGGGGGCACGTCGTGAATATAGTTGGTTGTACCATCCAACGGATCGACCACCCAGCAACAAGGTTCATCGTGATACTCCGCCGAGCCTTCCTCTGTAATAAAACCAGCCTCGGGCAGCAAGGCATGCAAAGCTGAGACAATCCGTCGCTCGGACTCCTTGTCCACATACGACACATAGTCATGGGCATGCTTCTTCTCAACAGTCTCCCGACGGAAGTTCTTCCGTTCTTCTTTCAAGAAACACCCGGCCTCCCGGGCTATCCGACAGACTTCTGCCGTCAATTGTTCCAAATTGTTCATATCCATACTCATAAATGCCATCAAAAGTAGATGTTTCTTGCACATTTACCAAAGATTATATCCTAAGATTTTATCAAATGCTTACCTTTGCAGCCATATACACTAATCTATAAAAAACCGATAACCATGACCGAGCATCCTCTTTCCCAGTTTCGCTATTGCCCCAAATGCGGCTCACACCGCTTCGAAATACACAATGGAAAGTCCAAACAATGCCCCGACTGCGGCTTTGTCTATTACTTCAACCCCTCTTCGGCTACGGTGGCCTTCATTGTCAATGATCGGAACGAACTGCTTGTCTGCCGCCGGGCCAAAGACCCGGCCAAGGGAACGCTCGACCTGCCCGGAGGATTTGTCGACATGTACGAGACGGGCGAAGAAGGCGTGGCTCGCGAAGTGCTGGAAGAAACCGGCATGACCGTCACTCGGGCACAGTATCTGTTCTCTCTGCCTAATCTGTATCTATACTCAGGGTTCATGGTACACACGCTCGATATGTTCTTCCGCTGCCAGGTAGAAGATACGCTCCACTTCCGGGCCATGGACGACGCCGCAGATACATTCTTCGTCCCTTTTGCCAAGCTCCGCCCCGAGGAATTCGGCCTGGCTTCCATCCGGAAAGGACTGGAGAAATTTCTGAAAGAATGCGTGTGATATCCTAAAAAACATCAACAAGGTAAACAAATGCCGGTTCAAAAACGTACTTTTGCAAACATACCTATATATATAAAGATGAAACATAAATTTTCACGTATACTCTATGCGACACTGTGTTGTGCTCCACTGTTCGTGGCGGCACAAAACAATGAAAAAGCTGCCATCCTTCAACAATACTACCAGGAAGGGAAAAACTTATTCCAAAACCAGGCTTACTCGGCGGCCATAGCTCCGTTGCAGATTTTCTTGCAGAAAGTCGCTACCGAAGGTAACCATCCGTCCCACACGGACAAGATACGAGAAGCTGAGTACATGCTGGCCTGTACCGCCTACGAGACAAGAGACCGACGGAGCAATGAATACCTCCAAGACTTTTTGGACAAGTATCCCGACACGCCCCACGCCAACCGCATCTATGCACTGATGGCGTCCAACTACTTTTTCGCCCGGAATTATGACAACGCACTGGCCATGTTCAACGCCTCCGACTTGTCTCTACTGGCCAACGACGAACGCGACGACATGACATACCGCAAAGCCATGTGTTACCTGGAAACAGACAAGGTAAAAGAAGCGGCCATTTGGTTTGAGACACTGAAGAACACCAGCCCTCGCTACGCTACAGACTGTACCTATTACCTGTCCTACATCCGCTATACCCAGCTGCGTTATGACGAAGCCCTGAACGGATTTCTTTCTTTACAGGACAATGACAAATACAAGGAAACGGTTCCTTATTATATTGCAGAAATCTATCTGATAAAGAAACAATATGACCGGGCAGAGATTTTGGCGCAGAACTACCTGTCCGTCTATCCCTCCAATGAGCATACGGCAGAAATGTACCGAATCATCGGATCGGCCTACTACCACATGGGCAAATACCCCGAAGCCATGAAAGCCTTCGGACAGGAAGGAGCCGCCAACCGGCGGGACGCCCGATACATGCATGGACTGTCCTGCTACCACTGTGGCGTTTACACGCAAGTGCCCGTCCTGCTGGGCGGCGTCACGCAGGAGAATGATGCCCTGAGCCAGAACGCCTACCTGCACATGGGATTGGCCTATCTCAAGCTTTCCGAAAAGAACAAGGCTCGCATGGCCTTCGAACAGGCAGCCGCCTCGGACGCTGACAGAGCCGTGAAGGAACAAGCCGCCTACAACTACGCACTCTGCATCCACGAAACATCCTATTCGGCCTTCGGCGAATCGGTCACTGTCTTCGAGAAGTTCCTCAACGACTTTCCACAATCGGCTTATGCAGACAAGGTAAGCGACTATCTGGTGGAAGTTTACATGGAAACACGAAGCTATGAAGCGGCCTTGAACTCCATTAACCGCATTCAGTCGCCCACTCCGGCCATTCAGAAGGCCAAGGTACGCATTCTGTTCCAGTTGGGCACACAAGCCTTCGCCAATGCAGACTTTCAAACGGCCATCGACTACTTCAGCCGCTCCTACCAACAGGCTGCCATCTTCGGCCGACAGGGTGCGAAAGAACAGGGGCAGGCAGCCTACTGGCGTGGTGAGTCCTACTACCGCCTGGGGCACATGCAACAAGCGACCGGCGATTTCAATCGTTACCTGCAATATTCGCCAGACACGAACAGCGAGATGTACGCCCTGGCCTACTACAACCTGGGGTACATCGCCTTCCACCAGAAAGACTATTCCACCGCTGAAAACCGCTTCAACCGCTATATCCAACAGGAGAAAGGGGAAAATCCGGCTGTCTTGGCCGATGCCTATAACCGACTGGGTGACTGCTGCCTACACGCCCGTCGCTTCGACGAAGCCAAGCGTCACTACACGCGTGCAGAGAGTATGGGCATGGCTTCGGGCGACTACTCGTATTATCAATTGGCCTTGGTGGCCGGTCTGCAGAAAGACTACAACGCCAAGGTCGCTCTGCTCGACCGCCTGGCGGAGAAATATCCCAACTCGCCATACGCCGTGAGCGGACTGTACGAAAAGGGACGCTCGTTCGTGCAAAGCCGGGAGAGCGCTCAGGCCATCGTTACCTTCCGCGACCTGCTGTCCAAGTACCCCGAAAGCCCCTTGGCACGCAAAGCAGCCGCTGAGATTGGATTGCTTTATTATCAGAATGAAGACTATGAACGGGCCATCGAAGCCTATAAACAAGTCATTACCCAATATCCGGGCAGCGAGGAGGCCCGGCTGGCCATGCGCGATCTGAAGTCTATCTACGTAGACGCCAACCGGGTGGACGAGTATGCCGCACTAGCTGCCCAAATGCCCGGACAGATACGCTTCGAAGCCAGCGAACAAGACTCGCTGACCTACATCGCCGCCGAAAAGGTCTACATGAAAGGCGACCTGCAACCCGCCCGTGCCAGCCTGGAGCGTTACCTGCAAAGCTACCCCGAAGGTGCTTTCCGCCTGAACGCCCATTATTACCTCTGCCTCATCGGCAAGCAGCAGAAGGATGATGAAACGGTTCTGCTCCATGCAAGCAAGCTGTTGGAATATCCCGACAGCCCGTATGCCGTAGAAGTCTTGCCCCTGCATGCAGAAATCCTCTTCAACCGCAAACAATATGCGGAGGCTCTGGCCGACTACAAGCAGCTTGAAGCCCGTGCCTCAACTGACGGACACCGACGAACGGGCACAGTCGGACGTTTGCGCTGCGGTGTCCTGCTGAATGATGACATAGAAATCATCTCCGCCGCTACCGCCTTGCTGGAACAAGCCAAGCTGACACCCGAACTGCGGAACGAATCATTGTACTACCGCGCCAAAGCTTACCTCAACCAGAACGCTTCGCAGAAAGCCGCGTCGGACTTACAGGTACTGGCCAAAGACACGCGTACCCTATACGGCGCGGAAGCCAAATACTTACTGTCACAGCAGTTGTACGACAAAGGTGATTATGCCGGAGCGGAGAAGGAAGTGCTGGACTTCATCGAGCAAAGCACCCCGCACGCCTACTGGCTGGCGCGCAGCTTCATCCTCCTGTCCGACGTCTATGTAGCGATGGACAAGCGACTGGATGCCCGGCAATACCTGCTGAGCCTACAACAGAACTACCAGGCGGACGACGACATTGCCGACATGATAAAGGAACGGCTGGACAAACTGGAAGAAGAACCCCAAAACCCGCAATAACCTATTTACGCTCAATAAGATGAAACAGAATCTATTACACACCCTATACGGAGGAATGGCGTTGCTTACCCTCCCCCTGAACCTTCAAGCCCAGGAGCAGAAACAAGACACCACCCTGACCCGCACGGTAGTCGTGGAGCAGGAATACAACCCGGATATTATGGACGCCGCAAAGGTCAACGTGCTGCCACACATCGAGCGACCCGCCATAACAAAAAAAGCCGTGGAATATAACGAGACGTCCATACCCGCCTCGCAGATACCCCCTGCATCCATGCAATCCTACACTATACCTGAAAAGCAAGGTAAAGACAAGGCGGGTTACGCACGTCTGGGATACGGTATGTACAACAACCTGGATGTGCATGCCAACTACCTGTTTATCTTGAGCGACAGAGACAAACTAAACCTGACCTTCAACATGGACGGGCGCAATGGAGATTTGGACATGGGTGAAGGCACAGAGGACTGGAAGTCACGCTACTACCGCACCCAGGCCCGCGTAGACTACCTGCACAATTTCCGCACGCTGGATCTGAACGTGGCGGGTAACTTCGGCCTGCATAACTTTAACCTGCAACCGGGTATGGTGGCAGGGAAGCAGAAGTTCACTTCAGGCGACATCCACCTGGGTGTGAAGTCTACGGACAAAGACCTGCCGGTGCAGTACAAGGCTGAAACCAACCTGATGTTCTACGGACGCCAGAATGGGTTTTCCTATGACAGAAGCGTACCCTTGAAGGACATGCATGAGACCTTAATCCGCACCAAGGCTGATGTTTGGGGAGACATTTCCGAGAAAAGCGGCATCGGCTTAGGCTTGGGCATGGACAATTTCTTTTACGACGGGCTGGCTTATGGGACGAATAACAATTCCCAAAACTATACCGAACTTGAACTGGCACCCCATTACCTTTTCCACCACAACGGCTGGGACATCCGCCTGGGCATGCGCATGAACGTGCTCCTCGGCATCCGCAATGGTGATTTGCTGCTGGACCGCCTGCTTCCCGCACCGGACGTAAAGATACAATATACGTTCGCCGACAGTTACCAGATATATGCGCAGGCCACGGCAGACCGGCAGACGAATGATTTCCGCCGGCTGGAGCAGATAAACCCTTACGCCAATTTGCCTTATGTCACGAGCTCCACTTACGAATGGGTCAATGCGGCATTAGGCTTCAAGGCAAGCCCCACGGACGGCCTGTGGCTCCACGTGTACGGCGGACTGCAGTCGCTGGTCAACGACATGTATGCCGCTGAAAACTACAACGCTTCCTCCAACCATAGGAGCGGTTGGCCCGTTGGTTTTTACCACGACGACATCTTCAACGGATATGCCGGACTTGACCTGACCTACTCTTACCGGGACATTGTCACCTTCTCCGGCAAAGGAATCTTCCATCATTGGGAGGATCAGGCAAGCCAAGCCCACCTGTATCTGAAACCCACCTTTGAGCTTTATCTGAATCTGGATGTACGTCCTACGGAAGCGTTGACCGTCAGCGTGGGGCATGAATTCGTTTCCCGCGAAGGAGAAAGTTCCTGGAAAGCCGAGTCCGTGAACAACCTCTACGCCAGTGCCGCTTACAAGCTGTTTGACGGTGTTTCCGTCTACGTGCAGGCCGATAATTTACTGAACAAACACTACCTGGTGTACTACGGTTGTCCCGCCCAAAGCATCCGTTTCTTAGGAGGCGTTAGTTTCCGTTTTTAGTTTTTTTTCTTATATAATAAGGTAAGAACGTAGTTTTTTCCTACTTTTGCGGGCAAATTCATGGGAGATGCCCGCTACAAAGTAATAACTTATGCAGAAAAACTTAGTCATCGTCGAGTCACCGGCAAAAGCAAAAACCATCGAGAAGTTCCTTGGCAAAGATTACGAAGTGTTGCCCAGCTACGGGCATATACGCGACCTGCGCAAGAAGGCTTTCAGCATTGACATTGACAACCACTTCGCCCCACAATACGAAATTCCGGCGGATAAAAAGAAAATAGTAGCCCATTTGAAAGAAGAAGCGGACAAAGCCGAGACCGTCTGGCTGGCTTCCGATGAGGACCGCGAGGGAGAGGCCATCGCCTGGCACCTGTACGAGGTGCTCGGGTTGAAGCCCGAACGCACGCGGCGCATCGTCTTCCACGAGATAACCAAGAACGCCATTCTCAACGCCATTGAGCATCCGCGCCAAATAGACCTCAATCTGGTGGACGCCCAACAGGCACGCCGCATCCTGGACCGCATCGTAGGTTTCGAACTCTCGCCCGTATTGTGGCGCAAAGTGAAACCCGCCCTCTCGGCTGGCCGTGTCCAGTCAGTGGCCGTGCGCCTCATCGCTGAGCGTGAACGTGAAATACAAGCCTTCCATGCCGAAGCCGCCTATCGTGTGATTGCCGTCTTCCCCGTGCCCGACGCCAAAGGCAAGACAGTAGAAATGAAAGCCGAACTGGAGCAACGGTTCAAGACCAAAGAAGAGGCCGAACGCTTCCTCCAACTCTGTAAGAACGCCACTTTCAGCATCGGTGAAATCAATACCCGTCCGCTCAAGAAGAGCCCCGCTGCCCCATTCACCACATCTACCTTGCAACAGGAAGCCGCCCGCAAGCTGGGACTCTCGGTATCGCAAACCATGATGTTGGCACAAAACCTCTACGAGGCGGGACACATCACATACATGCGTACCGACTCCGTCAACCTCTCCGAACTGGCCATAGGTGCCGCACGGACGATCATCGGCGGAAAAATGGGTGAACGTTACCTGCACTCACGCCACTTCACCACCAAAACCAAGGGAGCGCAAGAGGCACATGAAGCCATCCGCCCCACCTACATGGAACAGCAGAAGATAGAAGCCACACCGCAGGAACGCCGGCTGTACGACCTAATATGGAAGCGGACTATCGCCTCGCAGATGGCTGATGCCGAACTGGAGAAAACCACCGTCACCATTCGCCTCGACAATACCGACGAACAGTTCATGGCTGTGGGCGAGGTTGTCAAGTTCGACGGTTTCCTCCGCGTCTACCGCGAGTCGGCCGACGATGAATCCGATCGTGAAGAAACCGCTGACCTGCTCCCCCCTCTCAAAGTAGGACAGGAACTGAGCTTCAATCAAATCACCGCTACAGAACGATTTACCCAACAGCCTCCGCGCTACACCGAGGCTAGCCTGGTACGCAAATTGGAAGAGCTGGGCATCGGACGTCCGTCCACTTACGCGCCCACCATCTCCACTATACAGCAGCGTGAATACGTGGTGAAAGGTGAAAAGCCCGGCAAGGAACGCAAGTACGAGGTACTGACACTGGAAAAAGGGAAAGACATCATCGAAGACACTCGCATGGAACTGACGGGCGCCGAGAAATCCAAACTCCTGCCTACCGACATCGGATTAGTAGTGAATGATTTCCTCACCGAATACTTCCCCGACATTCTCGATTACAACTTCACAGCTACCGTCGAAAAACAGTTCGATGAAATAGCCGAAGGCGAAGCAAAATGGACCACCGTACTCGACCGTTTCTACCGCCAGTTTCATCCGTCGGTGGAAAAAACCCTCGCCGCTAAAAAGGAACATAAGGCTGGCGAACGCCTGTTGGGCACCGACCCTGCCAGTGGCAAGCCTGTATCGGTGAAAATCGGCCGCTTCGGTCCCATGGTACAAATAGGCAGCGCTGATGATGGCGAAAAGCCCCGTTTCTCCCGCTTGGAGAAAGACATGTCCATCGAGACCATCACGCTGGACGAAGCCTTGAAGCTTTTCCGCCTGCCCCGTACATTAGGTGAATACGAAGAAGCTGAAATCAAAGTGAACAGTGGACGCTACGGCCCTTATGTCCAGTGGAAGAGTCTATTTGCCTCGCTGCCTCAAGGCAGTGATCCCCTGACAGTAACCCTCGACGAAGCTGTGACGCTCATCAAGGAAAAGCAGGAAGCCGAGGCCAAACGTCACCTCAAGAAGTTCGATGAAGAGCCCGAGCTCGAAATCATGAACGGCCGTTACGGTCCCTACATCGCCTACAAGGGCAATAATTACAAGATACCCGAAGGTATCACCCCCGAAGATCTCAACCTGCAGGCTTGTATGGATCTCATCAAGTTGCAGAGTGACCCCGACAGGCCCAAGGCACGCCGCGGCAAAACAGCCCGCAAGAAAGCCTGATACTGAACTTAGCTGATAACACACGGACAAACCTAAAAAAGGGAGCGCACCCACACGATGCGCTCCCTTGCTGAGAACTATATCAAATAAGCACTACGGCTTACATACGTTCAGGAACTTCAATACCCAGCAGTCCCATACCCAGACGGAGTATCTTGCCTACCTCGCGCGACAGGGCGAGACGGAACACCTTGACGTCGGCATTCTCCTCGCGCAGGATGCTGAAGTCGTGGTAGAACTGGTTGTACTCTTTCACCAAGTCGTAGCAATAGTTGGCGATGATGGAAGGGCTGTAGTCCTCACCAGCCTGCTTCACCACACCGGCAAAATCGGCCAACATCTGAATCAGTCCCTCTTCCTTCGTGCTCAGTTCGATACCCGTATGCAACTGTTCGGGAATGACAATACCAGCCTCAGCGGCCTTGCGCAAAACAGACTGAATACGAGCATAAGTATATTGGATGAAAGGACCGGTATTGCCATTGAAATCGATGGATTCCTTGGGATTGAACGTCATGTTCTTGCGGGCATCCACCTTCAGGATGAAGTACTTCAGCGCTCCCAGCCCCACAATGCGGGCAATGTCATCAGCTTCGGCTTGCGTCAAGCCGTCCAGTTTACCCAGCTCACCACTGGTCTCTTTGGCAGTGCTGATCATCTCTTCCATCAGGTCGTCGGCATCGACCACCGTTCCTTCGCGACTCTTCATCTTGCCTTCGGGCAGTTCCACCATGCCATAAGAGAAGTGTACTAAGCTCTTTCCCCATTCAAAACCCAAGCGATCAAGCAGGATGGACAACACCTGAAAGTGATAGTTTTGCTCATTGCCCACCACGTAAATCATCTTGTCTATGGGATAATCGGCGAAACGCTGTTCAGCCGTACCGATGTCCTGCGTCATATAGACCGACGTACCGTCGGCACGGAGCAGCAGCTTATGGTCAAGACCTTCGTTCGTCAGGTCAGCCCACACGGAGCCGTCTTCCTTGCGGTAAAACAGACCTTTGTCCAGTCCTTCGAGCACCTTTTTCTTACCTTCCAGATACGTGTTCGATTCGTAGTATATCTTGTCGAAAGTCACGCCCATCATCTTGTAGGTCTCGTCGAAGCCGGCATAGACCCAGTCATTCATCTTCTTCCACAAGGCGCGCACCTCTGCGTCACCAGCCTCCCACTTCACAAGCATCTCGCGGGCTTCCTTCATCAAGGGCGATTCAGCTTCGGCTTTGGCCTTGGCTTCTTCCTCATTCATGCCTTCGGCCTGGTACTTGGCCATCAGCTCCTTCACCTCAGCCTTGAAGTGCTTGTCAAAAGCCACATAATAGTCACCGATGAGGTGGTCGCCCTTTTTGCCGCTCGACTCGGGTGTCTCGCCGTTGCCATATTTCAACCAAGCCAACATGGACTTGCAGATGTGAATACCGCGGTCGTTCACGATGTTGGTTTTCACCACACGGTTGCCGTTGGCGGCAATAATATTGGCCAAGGCATTACCCAGCAGGTTATTACGCACATGCCCCAAGTGAAGAGGCTTGTTCGTATTGGGTGATGAATACTCGATCATCACCAACGGTGAACGGTCCGTAGCCACGGTCAGTCCGTAATGACAATCGGCCTGAATACCGTTGAGCAGTTCAATCCATGCCGACGAAGCGACCGTAAGGTTCAAGAACCCTTTGATGACGTTAAACTTTGCCACAAGTGACGGTTCGTTGGCCAGCAAATACTCGCCGATTTCCTGTGCCGTCTGTTCAGGTCCCTTCTTCGACATACGAAGGAAAGGGAATACGACCAACGTCAGATGTCCTTCAAATTCTTTCTTAGTTTTCTGCAACTGCACCTGTCCGGCAGGCACCTCCTGCCCGTAGAGTGCTTTCAGTCCGCTGATGACGGACGCTACCAGTTTCTGTTGTATATCCATAAATTCAACTTATTTCCCGCTGCAAAGATAGTGCAAACCGAGAGAAGCACAAAACGGAAAACGAAGTTTTCAAGCTTTTGAGTCCGAGGCGAAGCCTTCAAACATGAAGACGGATTGCGAGCCCTTCCACATCCATCCGTAGAAGAACCGGCAATCCGTCTTTCTAAACATACAATTTTACTGAGCGGAAGGTGCCAAGCTTATTCGATTGACAAATCCGCTCCGGCCTTAAACTTGACTACCTTCTTAGAAGGAATTTCAATAGACTGCTTGGTAGCCGGATTAATGCCCATACGAGAAGCTCTTTCAGCGACCGAGAATGTCCCGAAACCAACTAACGTAATTTTTTCACCTTTCTTCAATGCATTCGCCACTTCTTCCAGAAATGCGTTCAAAGCCTTCGCCGTGTCCGCCTTCGTCATGTTGGCATTGGCAGCCATGGCGTTAATCAATTCAGATTTATTCATAACCTTGTTTCTTAAATATAATAATGTTACATCAAAAAAGACGTGGATTGAGCCTATTCCACAAAAATATGGCAAATATTCTGAATATCAAATAAAAAGAGAAGAAAAAAACAGGCAAAAGCTGAAAAAGGCTCAACAGAAGAGCGTTTTTCTGTTGTATAACAGAATAAATTCGTACTTTTGCAAGATAATGTTTCAAAGAACTCCTATATGAACAACATTCCAACAGTCACCAAAAATCTGCTAATAATAAACGTGCTGATGTTTCTTGCCACGCTGGTAGCCGACAGCTATGGAATAGATCTCGCCGATTATCTGGGACTGCACTTTGTACTTTCCGACCGCTTCAATGCCGGCCAGCTTTTCACCTACATGTTCATGCACGCCAGCTTTACGCATGTATTCTTTAACATGTTTGCCGTATGGATGTTCGGACGCATTCTGGAGCAAGTATGGGGTCCCAAGCGCTTCCTGGCTTACTACATGATCTGCGGCATCGGAGCCGGCCTGATACAGGAAGCGGTAACAGCTGTCCGTTACTTCACCATCGAGTCGGGGATGAGTCCGGAAGCCGTACTGGCCGTCTTCGAACAGGGATCCCAAGCCCTGCGGTCAAGCATGAACTTTGTAGACCCGGCGATGGCCAGCCTGAACCTGGTGCTAAACTCATCTACCGTAGGAGCCTCAGGCGCGGTATATGCCATCCTGTTGGGCTTCGGCATGTTGTTTCCCAACCAACCCATGTTCATCTTCCCGCTTCCCATGCCCATCAAAGCGAAATATTTCGTCATAGGATATGCCTTGATTGAACTCTACTCGGGACTGGCCAACAGCGCAGGTGACAACGTGGCTCACTTCGCGCATCTGGGCGGCATGATTTTCGGCTTCATCCTGATAATGTACTGGAGAAAAAAGAATAGAGGAAATGGCTACTATTATAACTGATTTAAAGGAAAAGTTCCGCAGGGGAAACATCTGCCTGCAACTGATTTACATCAATGTGGCCGTCTTCGTGCTGGTGACAGTAGTCGGAGTGCTGCTGCAATTGTTCAACTACTTGCCGGACAGATGGTTCAGCTGGCTGGAGCTGCCCGCTTCCTTGAGCCGCTTTGCCATACAGCCTTGGTCGCTGCTTACCTATATGTTCATGCACGCCGGCCTGATGCACATTTTGTTCAACATGCTATGGCTCTACTGGTTCGGCAATCTGTTTCTTCAATTTTTCTCTGCCAAGCACCTGCGAGGCATCTACGTGCTGGGAGGCATTTGCGGCGGACTGCTTTACATGGTGGCCTACAACATCTTCCCCTATTTCCAACCCATGATAGAAGGCTCTTTCCTGTTGGGAGCTTCAGCGGCCGTACTGGCCATTGTAGCCGCCACAGCCTACCGGGAGGCCAACTATCCGGTGCAGCTCTTCTTGTTCGGTTCCATCCGATTGAAATATCTTGCACTGATAGTCATCGGAATGGATCTGCTCTTTCTTACGTCAAGCAACGCGGGCGGGCATATTTCCCACCTGGGCGGTGCTCTCGCCGGCCTTTGGTTTGCCGCTTCTCTCGGTAAAGGCACGGATATTACCGCATGGATCAACCGGGCATTGGATGCTCTTGGAGGTCTTTTTTCTCCACGCTTCCGAAAGCCCAAAATGAAAATCCATTATGGTAATAACCGCCAGCAAGACTACGACTACAACGCCCGGAAGAAAAAACAGTCAGAGGAGATAGACCGCATCCTGGACAAACTGAAAAAGTCCGGCTACGAGAGCCTGACGGCTGACGAAAAGAAAAGCCTGTTCGACGCAAGCAGAAGATAATCAAGGTATGAAAATCATCCGAAACGCCATACTCCTGGCTGCCTGGCTCATCAATGCCACATGCACGCTGGTCTTTCTGATCTCGGCCTACAGTCCTTATTTCCAGCCGACTGAACACCCGCTACGCTCCTGCCTGGGACTGCCGTTTCCCGTCTTTCTACTGGCAAACGTCTGCTTTCTGCTTTTTTGGCTGATAATCCGACGCTATCGAACGGCTCTACTGCCATTGGCAGGCCTGCTGTTGGCTTATCCACAAGTGCAAACCTACCTACCCGTCAATTTCCACACCGACCGTCTGCCGGAAGGCAGTCTGAAAATACTCTCCTATAACGTCATGGGCTTTGACGGATGCTACAAAAAGAACGGCAAGAACCCGATAATCACTTACCTGCAAGAGAGTGGAGCCGACATCCTATGCCTACAGGAATATGCAGCATCCGGCTCGCGCCGCCGTCTGACACAACGCGACATCGACCAGGCTCTGAAAGCCTACCCCTATCACCGCATAGACAAGCTGGGCGACGCACGGGGCACCCCCAACCGCATGGCTATTTATTCCAAGCACCCCATCCTGTCGGCTCGCAGACTGAAGTACCCGAGCAGCTATAACGGTTCGATGGTCTATGAGCTGAAGATAGGCAAAGACACACTGACCCTTATTAACAACCACCTGGAGTCGAACAAACTGACGAAAGCGGACAAGGCCGTCTACGAAGACATGTTGGCCGAACCCGAACGCGAGAAAGTGAAAAGCGGCGCACGCCTACTCCTGAACAAGCTGGCCGAGGCCTCGGCCATACGTGCTCCGCAAGCCGACGCCATCGCCCGAGCCGTCGAACAGTCACGGCATCCGTCAGTCATTGTCTGCGGTGACTTCAACGACACCCCCGTTTCCTATACCTACCGTATGGCCAGACGCGGACTGAATGACGCTTTCGCACAGTCGGGACGAGGGTTTGGCACCTCATACAATCAAAACAAGTTCTACTTTCGTATCGACCACATCCTGACCAGCAAAAACCTTCAAACTTACAACTGCACCGTAGACAAAAGCATTAAAGTATCTGACCATTATCCCATCTGGTGCCATTTCTCTTTCCGGAAGGAATAAAGTACGTCAAGGGTTCTGAAATTAAAAAAAATAAGGTCATAAAGTAACATATTGTAAAAAAAGAACTATATTTGCAGCCTTGTAAAAGCGTAGAAATTAATCAATAGAGTAATCATAATAAACTAAAAGCAACATGCAAAACAAAGGATTTGTAAAGGCTTTTGCCACACTTCTCACCTTGGTATGCGTGTTCTACCTGTCCTTCTCTTTCGTGACCCGTCACTATACGAACAAAGCACGAGAGATCGCAAATGGAGATCCGCAGGTAGAGCAGGATTATCTGGACTCGCTGGCCAATGAAAAAGTGTGGTTATGGAACTGGAGCCTGAAAGATTGTAGAGAGATGGAAATCGGTTTGGGTCTGGACCTGAAGGGTGGTATGAACGTCATACTGGAAGTGTCTGTACCCGATGTCATCAAAGCTTTGGCTGACAACAAACAAGACGAAACATTCAACCAAGCATTGGCTACAGCCGCCAAGCAGGCCACTACAAGCCAAGATGACATTGTCACATTGTTTATCCGCGAATACCACCGCCTGGCGCCCGACGCACCGTTGGCCCAACTGTTTGCCACCCAGCAACTGAAGGATAAAGTGAACCAAAAGTCCACGGATGCAGAAGTGGAAAAGGTGCTCCGCGAGGAAATAAAAGCCGCTGTAGACAATTCATACAACGTGCTCCGCACCCGTATCGACCGTTTCGGTGTAGTTCAGCCCAACATCCAGAGTCTGGAAGACAAAATGGGACGCATCATGGTGGAACTTCCGGGTATCAAGGAACCTGAACGTGTAAGAAAATTATTACAAGGATCCGCCAACCTGGAATTCTGGGAAACATACAACGCAAGGGAAATCGCTCCCTATCTGCAGTCGGCCGATTCTAAGCTCAGAAGCATTTTGGCCAGCACTACAGACACAGTGGCCGCTCCGGCTGAGCCAAAGGCTACCATCAGCGCAACCGACAGCCTGGCCGCTGCTCTGAAAGGCGAAAAGGCATCTCAGGAAGCCGGACTGGAACAATACAAGAAAGAGCACCCGTTACTGGCTGTCATGCAAGTCAATCCGGCTGAAGGCCCTATCGTTGGCTATGCGCTGGCCAAAGATACAGCTACCGTCAACAGCTACCTGGCTATGCCTGAAATTCAGGCCGAGCTGCCGAAAGATCTTCGCTTGAAGTGGGGTGTAGCCGCTGCTTCCTTCGATCCGAGGAAGCAGACCTACGAACTGTATGCCATCCGCTCTACCGAGCGTAACGGTCGTGCACCGTTGGAAGGCGACGTAATCGTAGACGCCAAGGATGACTTCGATCAATACGGTAAGCCGAGTGTCAGCATGTCTATGAACACGGACGGTTCGCGCCGCTGGGCCCAGCTGACCAAACAGAACATCGGCAAGAGCATCGCCATCGTACTGGATGGTTATGTATATTCCGCACCGAACGTACAGACAGAAATCACAGGCGGTAACTCACAAATCACCGGACACTTCACTCCCGAAGAAGCCAAAGACTTGGCCAACGTATTGAAGTCCGGTAAGATGCCCGCTCCGGCTCACATTGTTCAGGAAGATATTGTAGGACCGTCACTGGGTCAGGAGTCTATCGAAGCCGGTATCATTTCCTGCATCGTCGCCTTCATCCTGCTGATGGTATACGTGTGCTCCATGTACGGTT
>CALUFR010000005.1 GCA_944319875.1 uncultured Bacteroides sp. | reverse complement strand
CTTGATTCATTGTCCTTGGTTCTTAAGCGTCACTGTCACTTGACACATACAAACTCCCGCTCTACTTTGTGGCTAAAGTAAAAGTAAAAGAAGAAGTAGTATGCAAAGTTGAATGACTTCATAAGTTCCTTTTCTTGTTTGATTACGCGGCAAAAGTAATGCTTTTCTTTGAAATGCAAGCAAAAGTGCGGGATTTTTTCTTGAAAGGGAGCAAAAAAAGCCTTTTTCGGCGCTTTAGGCTGCTTTTTAACACTCCTCTTCCAGGACTTTCTCCCTATACGCCTTGGGCGACATGCCGAAATGCTTCTTGACGTAACGGCCGAAGAACGACAGGTTGGGAAACTCCAGTTCGTTGCAGATTTCCTTGATGCTTTTCTGCGTGTGCTTCATCTGGTATTCGATGTCTTTCAGTACATACTGGTCGATGAGGTCGGAGGCGCGTTGCCCTCCTGTCAGGCGGCAGACGGACGAGAGATACTTGGGCGTGACGTGCAGGCGGTCGGCATAGTAGGCCACCGAGCGTGGCTTGGGGTAGGACGAGCCGAGCAGTTCGATGAAACGCTTGAATAGTGTC
Organism: uncultured Bacteroides sp.; assembly: GCA_944319875.1. GTDB lineage: Bacteria > Bacteroidota > Bacteroidia > Bacteroidales > Bacteroidaceae > Bacteroides. The sequence continues at coordinate 26,808 of CALUFR010000005.1, read as the reverse complement.
TCGCCGGCGGTGAAGGGGCGCGGGATGTGCTGCCTCACCCGGTTCATGGCTCCCCCCATGTCGTAGAAGAAGGCCAGCATCAGCGCGTCCATCACCTTCTTCTGCGTGGGCGAGGGGCGTTGGGCCTTGGCGCAGAGCAGGTCGTGGTATTGGCAGAAAATCTGCGCCTCGTCGGGCTGTAGCGTGCAGAGCGGGTTCTTCTCGAAGAGCAGCTTGAGGTCCCATGAGTTGTCCGCCAGCGGCAGGATGCGGCGGATGTAGTCGGTGGACACGCAGATGCAGAGGCTCTGGAAGTCCAGGCTGGTCAGGCTGTTCTCCACGATGTTGTTGGGCGTACCGATGTAGAGGTCGTTGGGGTGTGCCTCGTAGCGGTTGCCGTTGATGCTGACCGATGCCTTGCCTTTCAGCACGAGGACGATGACGAAGATTTCCAACTGGCAGGGGAGGATTGCGTTGACGTCGTAGATGTGCTGGATGAGGGCCAGGTCGCCGTCGTTGTACGTCACTACCGTTTGTATATCCGAATCCTTCAGGTTCGCTTTGCGCAGGTTGCGTAGGTTCTCCATATTCCTATATAATATAATGGTTATCGCCTGCAAAGTAAGCGCATCGGGGCGATATGTTGTGCATCCAGTGGAACAAGAAAGTGTCCTATAAGCCCTATTTGGGTGCGACGTATGAAAACAGGACACTTTCTTGGGAGCGAGAATAAGCCGGTTACGCAGGAAATCAGCTTGCTTTGCAGTCGAAAAAAACAATCATTGAAACGAATATGAAAACAAAGTATGTAACCATCCCATGCCTGGGGATGCTCCTGTCCTTGGGCGGATGCCAAAGCGAAGAAATTCAGAAAGAGACGGTTACTCCGGTGAAGGTGGAGACCTGGATCGTGGGCAACGGAACCCCGGCCGGGGCGCACAGGTACTCCGGGACAGTGGAAGAAGAAAGCGGGACACCCCTCAGTTTCGCCACGGCGGGCACGGTGCAGGCGGTACACATCCGTCTGGGACAGCACGTCTGCGCCGGGCAACTGATAGCCTCCCTCGACCCCGCCGCCCTGCAAAGCCGCCATAATGCCGCCCGTGCCTCTCTGGCGCAGGCCGAGGATGCCTACCGCCGTATGAAGGCCCTGCACGACAAGGGAAGCCTAGCCGACATCAAGTGGGTGGAGGTGCAGAACCAGGTGGAGCAAGCCCGCTCCCTGGAGCAACTGGCTGCCAAAGCCCTGTGCGATGCTCGGCTCCTTGCCCCTTACGACGGTGTCATTTCCGAGAAGGACATCGAGGTGGGGCAGAATGTCCTGCCAGGCGCACCCGTGGCCCGGTTGGCCGCCACCTCGGCACTGAAAGTCCGTATAGCCGTGCCCGAGGCGGAGATTGCCGGCATTGCCCTTGGCCGGGAGGCGCGGATAGTCGTGCCTGCCTTGGGCGGGAAGGAGTTCACGGGCCGGGTGGTGGAGAAGGGCATTGCGGCCCATCCGCTCTCCCGCTCCTACGAGGTGAAGATGCAGGTGGAAGGCACGCACGAGGCACTGATGCCCGGCATGGTGGCGGAAGTCTCTCTGGCATCCGGACAGCCGGAGGAGAGCCGTTGCGTCATCCCTGCCCACCTCGTGCAGATAGACGAGCAGAACCGCACGTTTGTCTGGAGTGTGGCACACGGACGGGCGCATAAGTGCTTCATCACCCCCGGCGACTATACCGTCGAAGGCATTGAGGTGCTTTCCGGATTGAAGCCCGGAGACACGGTCATTGCCAAGGGAAGGCAAAAGGTTTGCGAAGGATTGGAGGTGGCCTTATGAGACAGAAGCGCAAACGCAACTTCGTGGAGGCGGCCATGCACTACCGGCAAATCGTCATCCTGTGCGTGACCTGCCTCGTGGCCTTCGGCATCTACAGCCTGCCCCAGATGCGTAAGAACGAGTTTCCCGACTTCACCATCCGCCAAGGCATCGTGGTGGCCGTGGCGCCGGGAAACACGGTGGAGGAGATGGTGGAGCAAGTGGCCAAGCCACTGGAGGATTACATCTTCACCTACAAGGAGGTCAAGAAGGAGAAGACCTTCTCGCAGAGCCGCGACGGCATTGTCTATATACAGGTGCAGCTGAACGACGATCTCCAGGACAAGGACGCCTTCTGGAGCAAGTTCAAGCACGGCGTGTCCCAATTCAAGGCACAGTTGCCGCAGAACGTGCTGGCCGTGCAGGTGATGGACGACTTCGGCGACACCTCCGCCCTGCTCATCGCCTTAGAGAGCGAGAACAAGACCTACCGCGAGTTGGACGACTATATGGATCTCCTTCAGGCCCGCCTGCGCCGTATCCCCAGCGTGGGCCGCATGTCGGTGAGCGGGATGCAGCACGAACAGATATCAGTCTACTTGGACAACGACCGCCTCTCACACTACGGCCTTAGCGACCGCACCTTAGCTCTGACCTTGATGCAGAAGGGCTTCGCCACCACCGGTGGACGGTTGAAGACCGATGAGCAGGTGACGCCCGTCTACGTGGCCAAGTCCCTGAACACCGTCTACGACGTGCAGCAGCAGATTGTCTACACCGACCCGCAGGGACACATCGTCCGCCTGAAGGACGTGGCCCGCGTGGTACATGAATATCCCCACGCCGACAGCTACCTGACCAACAACGGGCGTAAGTGTCTCCTCCTCTCCGTCGAGATGAAGAAGGGGCAGGACATCGTGGCTATGGGGTGCGACATCAACCGTGTATTAGCTGACTTCCAACGCGAGGAACTGCCCCCGGAGGTCAGCCTCTTCCGCATCACTGACCAGAGCCAGGTGGTGGGCGACAGCGTGCTAAACTTCCTCAAGGAGTTGCTCATCGCCATCGTGGCGGTGGTCATTGTGGTGGTGCTGTTACTGCCTCTGCGGGTGGCGTTGGTGGCCGCCTCAACCATACCGATTACGATATTCATCTCCCTGGGACTGCTCTATGGCTTTGGCGTGGAGCTGAACACGGTGTCCCTCGCCGCCCTCATCGTGACCCTCGGCATGATAGTGGACAACAGTATTGTCATCATCGACAACTACCTGGAGAAGCTGGGCGAGGGCATGTCCCGCTGGCGGGCATCGGTGGAGAGCGCGACCCACTTCTTCAAGTCCATACTGTCTGCCACGCTGGCCATCAGCATCACATTCTTTCCCTTCCTGCTGACCACGACGGGGATGTTGCACGACTTCCTGCTCACCTTCCCTTGGGCCATCACGCTGATACTTGCCGTGTCTCTGCTCGTGGCCACGATGTTGGTGCCCTTCATGCAGTACTGGTTCATCCGCAAGCCCATGCAGACGGGCGGCAAGTCGTTCTCCGTGCTCGACGTGTTGCAACGCTACTACAACCGGCTCATCGCCTTCTGCTTCCGCTGGCCCAAGAGCACCGTGTCCGTGGGTGTGGCCTCTATTATAATAGGTATAGCCCTCATCGGCACCTTGCCCCAGCAGATGATGCCTGCCGCCGACCGCAACCAGTTTGCCGTGGAGATATACCTGCCAGCCGGCACCGCCATCGAACGCACGGCGCAGGTGGCCGACAGCCTGGAGCACATCCTGCGCCGCGACCCGCGCGTGGTGGGTGTTGCTTCCTTCAAGGGGTGTGCTTCGCCCCGCTTCCACACCAGCTATGCCCCACAAGTGGCAGGCACGAACTACGCCCAGTTCATCGTCAACACCACGGGGGCAGAAGCCACGGTGCAGCTGCTCGACACGTATGCCCCACGCTATGCCGATGCCTTTGCCGAAGCCCGCGTGCGCTTCAAGCAGTTGTCCTATAGCGAGGCCGTCTATCCTGTGGAGTTCCGCCTGAGCGGGGACAACCCCGACACCCTGCGCCGCGATGCGGACAAGCTGCTGGCTCTGATGCGCACGATGCCCCAGCTCTCCGGCGTGCACACCGATTGGAATGAGCCGCTGCACACGGCTAAGGTCGTTCTGCATGAAGACCAAGCTGCCCGCCTGGGTATCAGTAATGCCGGAGTGGAGTCTACCCTTTCCCTGCGCTATGGAGACGGCCTGTCCGTGGCCACTATATGGGATGGTGACTATGCCCAGCGTGTCGTTCTGAAGGGTGAACATGCTGACCGGGCTTGTCCCCTTGACCTAAAGGACGAACTGATTCCCGCGATGGGAGGAATGACGGCTGTTCCCCTGCGTCAAGTGGCTGAGGTGCAGCCTATATGGCAGGACGGCCAACGGGTGCGCCGCAATGGCATATACACCCTCACCGTCCGGGCCGACCTCCGGCGTGGCGAGAACGGCACGGAGCAGATGGAGCGCATCGCCGCCCTGCTGCCCTCCATACCTCTCTCTCCCGCCACCATCGTCACCCCTGGCGGTGACATCGAGGACACGGCCGAGAAGATTCCGCCTATCCTCTCCGGCTTGGCACTGGCCGCCGTGGTCATCCTCTTTGTGCTCATCGCCCACTTCAAGCGGGTGGGGTTGGCCTTGCTTGTCTTCGTCTCCATGACGCTCTGTCTCTTTGGTACTGCTGCAGGGGTGCTCGTCCAAGGCATCGACTTTGGCGTGACCTGCTTTCTGGGCATCGTCGCCCTAATGGGCATCATCGTGCGTAACGGTATTATCATGTTCGACTATGCCGAGGAGCTGCGCCATACGGAACATCTCAGTGTGCGCGATGCTATCTACCAGTCGGCCCGACGGCGTATGCGCCCCATCTTCCTCACATCCGCCGCCGCGTCGATGGGTGTCATTCCTATGATACTGGGCGGTAGCGGGCTGTGGATGCCGATGGGCACGGTCATCTGCTATGGCACGCTCATCACCATGGTCTTCCTGCTGACCGTCCTGCCCGTGACGTACTGGCTATGCTTTCGGGGCAGCACGCGGCGCAGGGAAAAAGCAAAAGCATTAGAAACACTATAATAATATAATATGAATAACTCTCTCTATCGAATCAACCGTTTCCTACAGGCATTTGTCTTTTGCCTGCTTCCCCTCTGTGTCTCTGCCCAGAGCCGTTACACGTTGGACGAGTGCATCGACTTGGCTTTACAGAACAATGTCCGTACCAAGAACGCGGAGAATGACCTACGTATGGCCGAGCAGCAACGGCAGTCCGCCTTCACCCGCTACTTCCCGTCCGTCAGCGCGACAGGCACGGGCTTCCTGGCAGACAAGGGCTTGCTGGAGATGGATATGGGCGGGCAACGGATGTCGCTGATGAAGAACGGCGTGGCGGGCGGCGTATCGGCTACGGTGCCCCTCTTCACGGGCGGGCAAATCGTGCAGGGCAATAAGTTGGCACGGGTCAATGTAGAGGTCAGCCGCCTGCGCCGCAGGCAAAGTGAGGATGAGGTGCGCCTCGCTGTGGAGCAATACTTCTGGCAGGTGGTGATGCTGAAGGAGAAGCTGCGCACCCTCGACGCCGTGCAGGTGCAACTGGAACGGCTGTGCCAGGATGTGGAGGCTGCCGTGGAGGCCGGGGTGACCAACCGAAACGACCTGCTACAGGTACAACTGCGTAAGAACGAGACGCGCAGCACCACCCTTTCCGTGAAGAACGCGTTGGGCGTGTCGCTGAGTCTCTTGGGGCAGTACATCGGCCATGCCTCAGACAGTATCGATGTAGCTCTGGAGCTGGACGGGGCGTTGCCGCCAAACCCCGACAGCCTCTACCGTTTGCCCAAGCCGCGCTCATGCTCACCACCGAATACCATCTGCTGGACAAGCAGGTGGATGCCAACCGCCTGCAATACCGCATGGCCGTGGGGCGCAACTTGCCTACCGTGGCCTTGGGCGGAGGCTACGTGTACGACAACCTGATGGACCGCGACCATTCTTTCTGGATAGGCGGTGTGACGGTCAGCATCCCCCTGAGCGGATGGTGGGGTGGCAGTCATGACATCAAGCAGCAACGCCTGCAGCTGCGCAACGCCGAGAACCTGCGGGACGACCAACGCCAACTGCTCCTCATCCGCATGGCGAACACGTGGAATGCCTTGACCGATGCCTACCAGCAAGTGGAGATAGCCCTGGAGAGCATCGCCCAGGCTACCGAGAACCTCCGCCTGCAGACCGACTACTATCACGCCGGCGCCTGTACCATGAGCGACCTGCTGGAGGCGCAAAGCCTCTACCGTCAGAGCCGCGACCGCTATGTGGAGAGTTACGCACAGTACGCGGTGAAGCGGCGGGAGTACTTGCAGGCCACGGGGCGGTGAGGCCGGGGAGCACATGCATGCTTATTCGTCCATCGGATAGACCACGCCCCATTCCTCGCGCAGCCGGTCCATCAGCCGCATGACGGCCAAGGTCTCGGCGTGGGGCATGGCGGCGCATTCGATGCAGCCTTTGCGCAGGGCGTCGATGGAGGCCTGCACTTCATATTCGTAGCCGCTGATTTGGGGCGGGCAGTCGTAGATCTTCACCAGTTGATGGTCGGGGTCGTAGAGGGAAGCCTGGTGCGGATTGTTGATGTTGTCCACGATGAGATAGCCTTTGTCGCCCGAGATGATGCCCTGACGGTCGTTGGCGCACAGGGTGGTGGCTTGCAGGGCGGCTATCTTGCCGTCGGCGTAGCGCAGGGAGATGCTCTCCTGCATGTCCACGCCCTTGTCGTTCTTCACGCAATGCGACCGGATTTCCGCAATGTCCGTGCCGAATATCATGCGGGCGAAGTTGATGGGATAGACGCCGAGGTCGAGCAGGGCACCTCCGCACAACTCCGGATTGGTGATGCGCTCCTTGTAGGCGACAGGGTATCCCAAGCTGGCTGTTAGCATCTGCGGCCGGCCGATGACGCCGCTGAACACCAGTTCGCGGATGGTGGCGGAGAAGGGCATATAGCGTGTCCAGATGGCCTCGGTGAGGAATACATTGCGTTCGCGGGCCAGTTGCAGCAGTTCTTCGGCCTGACGGGCGTTGGCCGTGAAGGCCTTTTCGCACAGCACGGCCTTGTCGTGAAGCAGGCAGAGGCGGGCGTGCTCATGGTGATGGGAGTGCGGGGTGGCGATGTATATCAGGTCCACCTGCGGGTCCTTGACCAGTTCCTCGTAGGAACCGTAGGCCTGTTTGAAGCCCCATTCCTTGGCGAAGGCCTCGGCGCGGATCTGTTCGCGCGAGCCTATCGCATAGCAGTTCACGTCCTTCATCTGCTGCAGGGTGGCGGCCATCTTGGCGGCGATATGGCCGGTGCCCAGGATGGCTACGTTATTTTGTTCTTTGCTCATAGTACGTCTGTTATTTGGGATAGTGGTGTTCGGGGGATTACAGCCCTAAGATGTCGGTCTGTCTGCCGCCGGGCCGGTTGTTGTACTCGCCGTTGAAGGCTTTGCTTTCTTGCGGGTTCAGTTCCAGTTCTTTCTTCATGTCTTCCGTGGCGCCGTCCTTGTCGCCGTTCAGCAGCTTGGCGCGTCCGCGTTCGTGATAGGCCTGGACGAAGTGGGGATTCAGCTCGATGGCCTCGTCAAAGAGGGCGATGGCCTCTGTCAGTTTCTTCAGCCCGATGTACAGTTGTCCCAAGTAGAGGTAAGCCTGTTCGTTGAACGGATTGTCTTCCGTCACCTTGCGGTAGTCGGCTTCGGCTTCCTCCGGCTGTCCGTTGGCTTCTTTTATCCGGCCGCGGAGCAGCAGGGCGTTTTCTTCATCGGGGTTTTGGCTCAGGATGGCGTCGATGTCTTCGGTCGCTTCCTTGTATTGTTGCATTTTTATCAGAGCCTCGGCGCGCAGCAGGCGGGCTTCCGTGAAATCATCTTTCAGCAGGATGGCTTTCGTCAGATGAGCGATGCACATGATGCCGTCGCCTTGGCCGTCCGTCGCTTTGCCCTGCAGATAGTGGGCCATCGCGTTGCCTTCTTCAATGGCAATGGCCTTTCGGGCCGCTTCGGCCATGGCCGGATAGTCTTCCTGCACGAAGCAGACGTTAGCCAGGTTCAGGAAGGTGTTGGCGTGGTCCGGTTCCAGTTGCGTCATGCGTTCCAGCAGGCGGCGTGCTTCGTCCAGTTGGCCGGTCTGCGTGTAGACCTGCACCAGGTAACCCATGGTTTCGAAGTCTTCCTGCAAGGCCAGTGCTTCCTGAAAGCATTTGATGGCATAGTCCGCACGTCCCATGCGCTGGGCGCGCATGCCGTCATACTTGAATATGTCGAAGTTCTTCTGTCTGTGCTTCTGTAGCTCCTCTTCCGAGCTGGAAGGCTTTCCGGAAAAGAATGACTTGAAAAATCCCATAATTGTATCCGAGTTAATTGCGGGGCAAAAGTAAGAATTATTTTCTGATTTGCAGCATTCCGTTGTGAGTAAATATTTGCTTGTTGTCCATCATGTGCCGTAGGACTTCTGCCAGCCGGTCTTTCTCGGCGGGAAGTTGGTCGGCAAGGTCGGCCGGAGTGAGAGGTCCGTGGCTTAGGCAGTGTATGATTCTTTCGGTCAGTTCATCCGCCGGTTCTTGGGGCTCAGGCCGGTTTCTGAACTTGAGGCAGGTGTCACACTGGCCGCAGTCGTGCTCGTTCCGTTCGCCGAAGTAATGCAGGAGCATGCGGCTGCGGCAGGCCGTTTCGTTGGTGACATAGTCGAGCATGGCCTCGATGCGGCGTTCATAGCGTGCTTTCCGCTCTTCGTAGACAGCGGGCGGAATATTCAGCCGGCTGCTTTCCACGCGTTCGCGCGTATAGATGATATACGGAGTCTTTTTGCGGGGAATGTAGTGGACGATGCGTCGGCGGGAAAGTTCTTTCAGCATCTCGTAGATCTGCCTGTGTGTGAGGCCGGTGCGCACGGCCAGTGTCTCTTCGCTGATGAAGGCGTAGTCGGTGAACAGGCCGGTGTACGAGCGGAGGACTGTCTGGATGAGGCGGTCCATGTCGTCGCCCAGTCCGCGAAGCCTGTACAGTTCTTCGCGTCCCACGGTGAAGAGCAGGCGTGAGGCATTGTCCTGTTCGTCGGTATATTCCAGGAAGCCGGCTTGCGTCAGGATTTTCAGTGCGCTGTCTACCGGGACGGGGAAGTACTTGAACTTGCGGCAGAAGTCTTCGATGTCGAGCTCCTTGACGCAGCCCCGTCCGTCGCCCATCGCCATTTCGTAATAGTATTGCAGGTGCTCGTAGACATCGCGGATGTAGTCTTTTTCCGGGAATGTGTCGGGAATGCGCTTGCGCAGCGTGGTGCCGTCCGACTTGGTGTACAGGATGATGGCGTATGCCTTCTGTCCGTCGCGGCCCGCACGGCCCGCTTCCTGAAAGTAGGCCTCGATGGAGTCAGGCAGGTCCAGGTGGATGACCAGTCGCACGTCAGGCTTGTCGATGCCCATACCGAAGGCGTTTGTGGCCACCATGACACGGCTTTCGCCTTTCTGCCAGCGCTGCTGACGGATGTCCTTCACGGCGTCGTCCAGTCCGGCGTGGTAGAAGTCGGCGGTGATGCCCTGCTGTTGCAGCCATTCGGTCACTTCCTTGGTGCGGCGGCGGTTGCGCGCGTAGATGATGGCGCTGCCCGTCATGCGTTGTAGGATGTGCAGCAGTTCGCCGGCCTTGTTTTCCGTGCGTCGCACCACGTAGGCCAGGTTGGCACGCTCGAAGCTCATGCGGAATACATTCTCCTCGCGGAACTCCAGTTTGTCTTGGATGTCCTTCACCACTTCGGGCGTGGCGGTGGCGGTCAGGGCCAGTATGGGAACGCCCGGCAGCAGGCGTCGCACTTCGGCTATCTTCAGGTAGGCGGGGCGGAAGTCGTAGCCCCATTGTGAGATGCAGTGGCTCTCGTCCACCGTGATCATGCTGATTTTCATCTTCGTCAGCTTGACACGGAAGATTTCCGTGTCAAGCCGTTCGGGCGAGATGTAGAGGAACTTGTAGCCGCCGAAAATGGCATTCTCCAGCGTGGTGATAATATCCTGGCGGCTCATGCCCGAATAGACGGCCAGTGCCCTGATGCCCCGGCGCTTCAGGTTCTGCACCTGGTCTTTCATCAGGGCAATGAGCGGGGTGATGACCAGGCACATACCTTCCTGAGCCAGGGCGGGCACCTGGAAGGTGACGGACTTTCCGCCGCCTGTGGGCATCAGGCCCAGCGTGTCGCGCCCTTCGCCGATGCTGCGGATGATGTCCTCCTGGATGCCGCGGAAAGAGTCGTAGCCCCAGTATTGTTTCAGAATTTCGTGATAGTTCACGTTCATACGAACATTAATTCGGCTTGATGTCCTCTATCTGGAGCTGCACTTCGCCCCGCTTGTGGGTGTTCTCCTCGATGGTGTAGCAGATGTCGAACGAGCGTTTGGTCTTGATGAAGCGCACGTGCGAGCTTTGTCCGAAGGCGATGCCGTTCATCACGTTGTTCGACTTGTTGTCCACCAGCTCCAGCTTGATGTGCTCCTGGTCGCGGCCCACTACCTTGCTCGTGCCGTAGTCGTAGACGTTGTGGGTGCAGAACACGGGTTTGGTGTTCTCCGGTCCGAAGGGATTGAACCTCTTCAGGTCGTTGAAGAACTTGGGCGTGATGTCCTTGAAATCGATTTCGGCGTCGATGTCAATGACGGCACAAGTCTGCTCGGGCAGGATGTGGCGGGAGACGAACTCCTCGAACCGCTCGGCAAAGGCGGGCACGTTCTCCACTTTCATCGACAGGCCTGCGGCGTAAGTGTGTCCGCCGAAGTTTTCGAGCAGGTCGCGGCAGTATTCGATGGCTTTGTACACGTCGAAGCCCGAAACGGAGCGGGCCGAGCCGGTGGCCATGTCGTCAGTGCGGGTCAGCACCACGGCGGGGCGGTAGTAGATTTCCGTCAGGCGCGAGGCCACGATGCCGATGACGCCCTTGTGCCACGCTTCGTTGTAGAGCACGATGGAGCGGCGGTCGGCCAGTCCCTCCAGCCCTTCCACGATGTGGTTGGCTTCCTCGGTCATGCTCTTGTCCAGGTCTTTCCGCGTCTCGTTGTATTGGTTGATCTGTTCGGCCTTCTCACGGGCGAGGGAGTAATCCTTTTCCGTCAGCAGGTCCACGGCTTCCTTGCCGTTCTGGATGCGCCCCGAGGCGTTGATGCGAGGTCCTATCTTGAAGACAATATCACTGATGTTCAGTTCCTTGTCGGCCAGTCCGCAGACGTCGATGATAGCTTTCAACCCCACGCTGGGGTTGCTGTTGAGCTGCTTCAGGCCGTGGTAGGCCAGGATGCGGTTCTCGCCCATGATGGGGACGATGTCCGAAGCGATGCTCACGGCCACGAAGTCGAGCAGCGGGATGAGATGGTGGAACTCGATGCCGTTGCTGATGGCGAATGCCTGCATGAACTTGAAGCCCACACCGCAACCCGACAGGTGCTCGTAGGGGTACGTGTTGTCCTCGCGCTTGGCGTTCAGGATGGCCACGGCGGGCGGCAGTGCTTCGTCGGGCACGTGGTGGTCGCAGATGATGAAGTCGATGCCTTTCTCCTTGGCATACGCAATCTCCTCTACGGCCTTGATGCCGCAGTCCAGTACGATGACGAGCTTCACGCCTGTCTCCACGGCGTAGTCCACTCCCTTGTAGGACACCCCGTAACCTTCGTTGTAGCGGTCGGGGATGTAATAGTCGATGTTCGAATAGAACTGTTGGATGAACTTGTAGACCAGTGCCACGGCGGTGGTGCCGTCTACGTCATAGTCTCCGTAAATCAGAATCCGTTCTTTCTTTCCCATAGCCTTGTTCAGGCGTGCCACGGCCACGTCCATGTCCTTCATCAGGAATGGGTCGTGCAGGTCGGGCAGTTGCGGCCGGAAGAATTTCCGTGCGGCGGCTGCCGTCGTGACGCCTCGCTCGATGAGCAACTGCCCCAGTATGGGGCTAATGCCCAGCTCCTGTGCCAGTCGCCGGCTTGCTTCTGCCTGTTCGGGTGTGATGGGTTGATAATTCCATTTGTGAGTCATTTTATATATTGTTTTTTCTTTTTCCGGTCTCGGGTGTCGGGGGCAGGCAGAAAGGCCTATTTCTCCAACAAGTCGTAAAGGTAGCAAAAAGTCTTGAAACAAGGGTGAAAAGGATATGAAATCTTTCTTAACGGGCGAAGAGCTTGCGGGATTACCGAGTGTGAACGTGAAAAAGGTCCACATGCTACAATATTGATTATCAAACTAATAATGAAAATACGTAAGATGCGGGGGTAGTTCATAACTTTTTAGGGAAATGGTAAATAAATAGCTTGCCTTTAAAGGCAGACTATTTATTTATCAGGGCCCCAGGCCGTACGGTGTCAGAACCTCACGCCATACGGCGTGGCAAAGTGCCTCTTTGGCGTTTGCTTCTCGAAAGAAAAGCGTTATCTTTGCTTCGCCTAAATAGTTTCACGATTGAAATGAAAAGTGTTATGAAAGAGTTGGTAAGAATATTTATCGTGCTTCTATTCATTGCTATAGGATCAGCGTGTCAACACCAATCCGGCTCTGCCATAGGCAGAAGCCTGGAGAATGGTTGGTATCACATCGTAGACGGAGGCAGCATCATCCCAACTCCGATTGTGACCGTAAAAGAATTTGGTGCATTGAGATTGGATACGGACTACTACGGCGTGTATAGCATCGTCGGACAAGTGTGCCGTTCTAAACGGCAAGTTTGGGCGGACGCGACCGAGAAATGGATAGGAAAGCGCATCGGCTTTGTTTTCAATGATTCCTTGATTACCTCTCCGCAAGTCAACATGCGGATTGAAAGCGGCAATTTTCAAATCACAACCCCTCAAGGGAAAGGCATCAGGTCGTTGTATCGGAGTTTGCTGAAAGAGAAAAAAGACTCAATTGATGCGCTGTTTAAGAGGAACGGGTGGGACGTTGACTCGCTTCAGTTTCGTCGACTGAACCCTACGGGTCAGGACTCCCTCATCAACGCGCTGGATTACGGGGAGGCCAAAGCGTGGGTTCGGGGATTTCTTTAACTTTGTAACCCCCAAAAACAATTAGGCATATATATGAAAAGAAAGAAACGTATGGTTATTATCATTTTTGTATGTGTCTTGGCGGCAATGGCCATCGGCATATTTGCTTTTCTCAGGCAACCGTCATTCGGTCGACAACCTTCCGGCGAGCGGTTGGAACGCATCAAACACTCACCTAACTATCGGAACGGGCAGTTCCGAAATCTCCAGCCGACGGCGATGATGACTGGCAAGAAGAACCGCTGGCAGGCATTGTGGGAGTTTGTCGCTTCCGACAGGAGTAAGCTGTACCCCGCGACGCCTGTCCCCGCCGTCAAAACAGATTTGAAACATTTGCCACGAACGGAAAACCTGATGGTATGGTTTGGACATTCTTCCTACTTGTTGCAGATGGACGGGAAACGGATATTGGTGGATCCCGTGTTTCATGCGGCCTCGCCCGTGTCATTCATCAACAAGCCATTTGAAGGGACAGACCTCTATAAGCCGGACGACATGCCGGAGATGGACTACCTCGTCATCACGCACGACCATTGGGACCATTTGGATTACCGGACGGTGAAGGAACTGAAAGGCAAGACACGTAAAGCCATCTGTCCGTTGGGCGTGGGTGAGCATTTCGAGCGTTGGGGATACGGGAAAGAACGGTTGATAGAATTGGACTGGGAAGAGAAGGCGGCACCGGAACCCGGTTTTACCATATATTGCCTGCCTACTCGTCATTTCTCCGGACGCGGATTTTCCGCTAATCAGACCTTGTGGGCGTCGTTCCTACTTGAAACCCCTTCTTTGTCCGTGTACGTCGGAGGCGATGGAGGATATGGCACCCATTTCGCCCGGATAGCTTCGCAACATCCCGGCATAGATTGGGCAATCCTGGAAAACGGGCAGTACAGCGAGGATTGGCGATACATACATACCATGCCCGGTGAATTGTCGCAAGCGGCGAAAGATTTGAAAGCCAAACACGTTGTCACTGTCCATCATTCCAAATTCGCCTTGTCAAAACATCCTTGGGACGAACCGTTGCGCAATGAAGAACAACTCCGGAAGGACTCGATAGACATCGTTGTGACGGCTATCGGAAGTCCCATCGGGTTAGAACGATGAAAATAGTAATTTCGTACTACAAAATTCAAAGAAGATGGATGTAGAAAACTTTAGGAACTATTGCCTTTCTTTGCCTCACGTGACGGAGAAAATGCCTTTCACGACGCTGAAAGACCCTTACAGCCGCGACGTGCTTTGTTTTTATGTCGGCAGCAAGTGGTTCTGCTACGTGAACATCGAAGTGTTCGACCGCTGTTGCCTGAAATCCGAACCGGACACGGCGGAAGAACTGCGTACACGTTACAACGGCATCCGTCCGGCATGGCACATGAACAAACGCCATTGGAATGATGTGTATTTCGATCAAGACGTGCCCGACACGAAGATTCGGGAGCTCGTCCGCCAGTCGTATGACCTTGTTCGGACCTCGCTCCCCAAGAAGGAGCGCGAGGCATTGGATACGTGATGGAAACATGGGAATTTGCCCACTCTCATCTAAATCACTATCTTTGTGGTGATCACTAAAAACAATTTTTTATGATGAAATTAGACCATATTGCTCTTTATGTGCAAGATTTGGAGAATGCCCGGACGTTCTTCATACGTTATTTCGGAGCAACATCGAACGAAATGTATCACAATCCCCGCACGGGGTTGAAAACTTACTTCTTGTCCTTCGGCGACGGGGCACGTCTGGAAATCATGGCACGGCCGGATACGGTGGAGTGCGAGAAGTCTCCTCTGCGGACAGGTTTCATTCATGTGGCTTTTAGTGTGGGAGGAAAAGAACGGGTAGACGAATTGACTGAACGGCTTCGTGCTGACGGGTATGCGGTGGTAAGCGGGCCGCGCACAACGGGCGACGGCTATTATGAAAGTTGTGTGGAAGGACCGGAAGGCAATTTGATAGAACTAACGGAATAAAATAGCAGGAGGTAAGAATGGAGGATAAACAGATTGTCATAAGACCTGCCACACCGGACGATGCGGCCATCATAGCTGCGGCATTGACTATGGCTTTGGGGGAAGAAACCATGAAGATGTATTGTGGCGAGAACTGCCAAAGCGTGCTTGAAGAACTGGCACGGAGGGAAGATACGCAATACAGTTATCGGAATGCGTTGGTGGCTGAGGTGGACGGTGCCCTGGCGGGAGCGATGGTAGGGTATGACGGGGCAAGGCTACACGAATTGCGCAAGCCGACGCTTCGTCTGATTGAAGAGCGGACGGGGCAAATGTTCACGGGCGTGGAGGACGAGACGAACCCGGATGAATTTTATTTGGATTCGTTGGGCGTATTACCGGAATACCGTAACCTGGGCATAGGAGGACGCTTGCTCACGGCTTTGCGAGACAAGGCTTTTGCGGAAGGATTTGAACGGGCAGGCCTGTTGGTGGATACGGAGAACCCCAAGGCGGAACGTCTGTACCTCTCACTGGGCTTTAAGCGGGTAGAGGCCCGGCACTTGTTCGGTCACTGGATGTGGCATTTGCAGGCGGTATCGCCAACCTTGTGAATACATTGTGGAACTGTAGAAACAAAGATTGAATTATGCTTGCGTTTATTTCATGTGCTAAGACGATGGCGAGCCGCTCGTCGTTGCGTGTGCCAGAGGTGACTACTCCCCGGTTTGCGGACGAGGCGTTGCGCCATGCGTTAAGTCTGGCTCAGTATTCGGCTTCGGAATTGGAAGGCATGTTGCGTGTGAATGCGAAGATTGCGGTGGAGAATTGTTTGCGGTATCATGATTTCTGCTCGGAATACAACCGTCCGATGCCCGCTATCGGTGCTTATACGGGAGCGGTTTTCAAACGCATCGCGCCGAAAGACTTTACTTCGGAGGATTTCCTTTTTGCTCAGGAGCATTTACGCATCACTTCTTTCCTTTATGGCTTGCTTCGTCCGCTGGACGGTATCCGTCCTTATCGCTTGGAGGGAGACGTGCACCTGCCCGAGAACGGAGGCGTCACGATGTTCGATTACTGGAAACCTTTGCTGACCGATGTGTTCATCGAAGATATCAGGCGTCAGGGCGGCGTGTTGCTCAACCTGGCCAGTGCGGAGATGAAAGATTTGTTCGACTGGAAGCGGGTGGCGCGTGAGGTGCGGGTGATAACGCCGGAGTTTCAGGTGCGGAAAGGGGAAAAACTGGTTACCGTGGTTGTCTACGCTAAGATGTGCCGGGGCGAGATGACACGTTTCTTCATTAAGAACCGCATCACCCGTCCCGAAGAGCTTAAAGGTTTTGAATGGGAAGGCTTCGCCTTTGATGAAGAGCGGAGCACGAAGGATCATTGGTGGTTTATTGCTTGATAGTCACCAACGTCGCCCCGAACCCATATTCCTGGAACGAAGCGTCCTGTGACTTGCAGGCGGGATATTTGCGCTTCAGCTCGTCCAGGATGGCACGGCGCAGGACACCGTCACCTTTGCCGTGGATGAAGACGATGCGCTGCTCGCGCTTGTTCTTGTATTGCTCCATCACTTCGCGGAACTTGTCCAGCTGGTAGTTCAGCATCTCGCCGTTCGTCATGCCGCGCGTGTCGTCCAGCAGGGCGTTGATGTGCAGGTCTATTTCGATGATGTCTTGCTTGCCACCGTGCTTGGATGCCGGTTGAGGCTTGGAGGGAGTGGCGTCTGCCGATTTCTTTTGCATGAGGGCGTTTTGCAGGTCTTCGGCCGAGACATAGACCTGCTTGGCGGGGCGGTCGTCCTTCACGATGTCATACATCAGGGCCGGCGTCTCGAAGAAGTCCGTCTGTTGGAACGTGTGGAGTTTGTAGAATTTCACCGTGTCGATGCGCAGCTCCACGTTGACGGCGGGCTTCAGGCTGAACGAACGGCGGTCTTTGAACGCGATGAATTGCACCGCCACACGTTCCAGGTCGTTGAGAGCCGCTTTTTCAAACTCCTCTAAGAGGACTTTTGTGTTGGGCTCCACCAAGCCATGTGACCGTGTCGTCCAAGCTTTGCCTTCGGCTCCCAGGTACGTATAATAAAGGTAATAGTTGCTGTCGTTCACCAGGTAGCTCTCGAAGGACGTGGTGCTGACGGCCTTGATGTCTTCCGGGACAAAGGCTAAGTAGACATTGAGTACGTCGCCGCCTTTCATCTCCGGTTGGCGGTAGACGGATATCTCGGGCTTCTCCACGCGGTGCGTCGGCTGTTCGGACGGTTGAGGTGCGGCGGGCCTTGCCGGCTTCTCCTCGTTCTTCTTCTCGGCCTTGGCGGCCTTCGAGGCAGGGGTAGGCACGTTGTAGTCGTCCGTCTCCACCACGACCACTTCGCTGATGTGCATCGGGATGTCGAACCCGTCTGCGTCTTCCACCAACACGATGTCTTTACCCTGAAATCCGGTGACCTTTCCGCCACCCACTTCGCTCAGAAAGCGAACGTTGTCTCCTATCTTTACCATGGCTTTTTCTTTTTTTATCGTGAGGCAAAGGTACGGCAAACACGGGGAAAGACAAAGCGGAAACCGAAGTTTTGTTACTCTGCCTGCTCGGGACGGAGCATATAGCCTTGTTTGTGCAAAAGGGCAATCTCCATTCCGCTGTCTGCAGCCAAATACTTTCGCAGGTGGCTGATGCAGTTCATTAGGCTCTGCTCGTTAGGTGTTTCTGTTTTTCCCCACAAGACTTCTTCGATGAGTTTTTTTTGCACAACCTGCTTGGGATAGGCGGCCAGTAGCCCGAGTAGTCGGTATTCCATATTACTCAGGTATTTGATTAACTTCCCGCTTCGGCTATCGGTCAGTTCTCGTGTGTGGTTGTTCAATATCAGTCTGCCTATGGGGATATATACCTGAGTAGTGTGAACGGCATATCTTTGGATGTATCCGATCAGTTCCTCCATATCGAATGGTTTCTTCAAGTAACCGGTAGCACCGGTTTCCAGTCCTAACCGAATGATGCTTCCATCTGTGTGTGAGGAAATGAAAAACAGAGGTACCTCGGGTAGCAACGCGCGTAGCCCGGGAGCTTCTTCGATACCGTTTCCTGTTCCTATCTCCACATCTAGAAAGATGATGTCGGGCGAGCAGGCGGTCGCACAGGCCGTAAGTCCAGCCAGCGAGTTCTGGTAGTAAACTTCATAACCTTCCTCCTGTAGCGCGGTGCTCACTATCTGCCCCAGCAGGAGATCATCATCTATGAACAACACTTTTATTCTTTCCATATTTTCCATTGTCATCACATGTTTATCTATTTTCGTGGCAGACGTATGCTGAAAGTGCTACCTGCTCCTTCCCGACTTTCCACCCGGATATCTCCGCCGTGTGCGCGGATCACGTAGCGGGCATAAGTCAGGCCGATACCATATCCCTTTTTTGCCCACTCTCCCATTCGAGGCACTTGGTAGTATTCTCTGAACAGTTTTTTTAAGTATTTCCGGGGGATACCCCATCCATTGTCTGTCACGCTGACCGTCACCCATCCTTCTTTGGTTTCTTCTAGTCGTATTATGATGTGCACCCCTTCGTCCGAATACTTTAGGGCATTTTCAAGCAGTTGAGCAAAAACATTCCGCAGACAGGCAGGATCCGCTTTCACCTGTCCGTCCGTCAAGCAATTATCTGTTTTTAGTGTATGGAGTTTGGAGGGGAAACAGGCTGTAATACCCACTGAAGCCTGAGTCAGCAGTGTAGGCAGGTCTACTGTTTCTTTGTGTAGTACGAGTTTTCTCCATTCACCTCTTGCTGCGGTTAGTATACGTTCAATGTCGTTTCTCAGCCATTGAAGCCGTTCCTCCGCCTGTTGCAGGAAGGCCTGTTTCTGTGCGTTTTTCTCTTCCTTCTTCAGCCAACCTACGAGTGTAATTACTCCTGCCAACGGCGTTTTTAGGTCATGTATGGTTCCGTTCACTACAGTCTCGCGTTGTTTCAGCAGGAGGTCTTTACGCAAGATGACGAGAAATTGCCAGACCAGGCAACCCATAATTAGCATGGCTAAGGTGGCAGACAGGAGAATGGCATAGGCCATCTGTCGAAAGATACTGGCTGACGGTTTTTCCAAAAAGAGTCGGAGGTAGAACTTTTCATGTGTTCCAATGGGTGTCATAGGTGTAGTTAGGCTGTGGGAAGAGGCAATCAAGGTAGTGTCGCCGAAACTATGGATGATTTGTCCTGATTTGTTTAGTAGGAGGATACACCTGCTCAGCCTTGTATGCTCAGGGTGTCTTTCCAGCAGCAGACTATCTATTGCTGGTAGCACGGGAAGCATGCCTCGCTTCAGCAAGGCATCTTGTTGTAATTGTCCTATTAGTTCTACCATGCTTCCTGCTATTTTCTTTGTTTTCAATTGCTTATAGTCTAACGTATCTCCTTTATGTAACACTACTTCTTCTGGTGTCATGTTTGCTTTGCTTTTCACATAGAAACGGGGACGCTTAGGATCTGCGAAAGAAGCATTTCGGATACCGGCTTCATCCATGATTGATTTCTCGAAATCCTGTTGCATAGTGATTTGCCATTTTCCAAGATGTACCTTGTACATTTCCAAAGTCCAAAAGAATTGGGCCATCAGGATAATCAATATAGCTACTGTAGTAAAGCTTACACTCTTTTTCATGTGTTTGTGGTGGATTTTTGTGTCTATATGTTTTGAATGCGCAAATATAAAAAATATCAGTGGAATTAAAACTGCGTATGTTTTCTAAAATGATTAGCGCCCCCCAAAAAAAATGGTTCATCCGACAAATGAGTAGTTTTTATCGTGCATAGCAAAGATTTTGAGTTCAAAGAATTTTGGTTCATCCGACAAATGCGTAGCTGATAAATGGGAATTTAGTGCACACAAACGCGTTTCTATTTCAGATTTTATAGTGTCGTATTGGCCTTATCATACATCTGAATTCTGAATCTGAAACACTCATCCTTATTCTTCACACTCCTCGCTAAAAAAACTTATCTTTGCAGGCATTAATCTTAAGCTGAAGTCTTCGGTTATAAAACTGAAATCTTCGGTTATAAAACCGAATACATCGGTTACAGAACTGGAAACTTCGGTTTAAGAAAAAGACGAAGGAAAAGAGGTTCTTCCGTAGACTGCGTAGGAAAACACAACACTAAATTCCCATTTATCAGCTACGCATTTGTCGGATGAGCTAAATATAATCCGCAAAACGATTTGTGATGCCTTTCAAAAACGATTTGTGCTCATTTTACATTCGTTAGCACAAAACGAAATGTGATTTTTCTTTTTATTTTTTACCCTCTCTCAAACAGGTTATAAAAGCCTTTCAAAGGTTGTTCAAACCATACTATTTTATTATTTTTGTATGTCGGAATGCGTTCTCTCAGAGAACATCGGATGCGGTTTCGTATATAGCATCATGTCCGTATATGAGGAATTATAATTCATGTGTGCGTTGAACTCCAACTTATAACAATCTTCAAAGGGATTGCCTAACGTGCGGTTCTTCCCCATCCATTCGCATAGTTCGAGGATGGAGGATTTATTGGAGGTGAAGTACACGAAAGGATGCCCTTTCAATACGGTCAGCACATCCAGGTAGTCGGACAAGCTCCATGACATGGTGTAGGTTGTAACATCGGTGTTCAGATAAGGAGGGTCAACCAGGAATATCACGTTCGGTGTATCTTTATATTGATTGAATACATCCCGATAGTCCCGGCAGGTTATAGTAAGGCCGTCTAAGTAATCCGGACATGGGTGATAGTCAGCTTTGCGTATGTTGTTATAAAGCGTCTCGCTGCGCATACCCTCCAGGCTGGTTTCGTATTTCATAGAGAACATTAGGGAAGATGACAAGGTTATATAGTCTACATATCCGTAATCTTCCTCCTCTTTGGCGATCCGTTGGAATATCTTTGCGCGAATTTCGTTGAGGATTGATTTATGCCGCGGCAACCCTTCTGTAAGCTTGCGCAAATCGGCCAGCAAGAGATTGGTTCTTGGTATGTTGTCCAAGCGTTGACGGTAATTGTCGAAGTCATTGTACACCACCGTGGCATTGGGCTTAATGCGTTTCGTGATATGCGATAACAGACCACTTCCACCGAACAGATCTACATATATGGCATTGTCCGGGTAATTTTTCAGCACTTGGATGTATTGGCGTGCAAACATGCGTTTTTGCCCCACAAAAGGAAGAGGGGCGGATAAATATAATTTTCTGATCATACGTTCAAATCAAATTTAATGTTCTCTTCTCCGGCCAGCAAGGCACGGGTCTTTTCTTCATTGCTCTCGTAGATGTGTACGTTACCCAGATTCAATGTAATGGAGTGCAATGGGAGTTCTATTTGGCGTGTCATCAAATAGAGATGATAAATGTCGGCCGGCAGACCGAGGTTCGCATCGCTGCTACGTTGGTAGGCGGATAGAACCAGTTGGCCATTGGAAATCTGGAATTGCACCAGACTGAGACATGGAGCCTGGTTGCTCTCCACTCCGGTGGCACCAAGGAACAGTACATAATTTTTGCTGCTACGCTTTTCCGCATTGATTTTGTCTATCAGAGGAGGCAATTTTTCCATGTAGGTGGGATAACTGTTGACCAGAGTGCGCCCGCAGTAGTCCCACCAACTGATGCCCGCTTCCCGGTATTTCTCCACGTCACGTTCGCCTTGCATGAAGAGGCGCAGTTCGTCTTTCAGTTTGCGGCGTGCGATGCCGTGACCTTCGAAGATGTCTAGCAAGTCTGCCGGAGTGAGGATGAGTTGTTCATTCAACAGATAGCGGATGTGCCCTTTCTTGTTGGTTTGCACTTGGCCATGCGAAAGTATCTTTCCTAAAATTAGATGGTATTTGTTCATAAATATGCCTGTTTAAAAATATGGGCAAAGTTATGTATCTCTGGATATTCTTAAGTAAAACATAGCCCGACATCCACTGAAATAAAATTGCAGTGGATTTTTTCAGGTTTGCCTCTTGGTGTATTCCAAGTATTTTTCATTAAGGTTTACCCTCAACATACCTACTAATACAGGGATCCGTAAAAACAGATTACATTTTCCTGCGTTTTCGCACATTCTTCAGGTCTCGTATGATGGTATCACCAAGCACCTCCGAATATATCTGTGTGGTCTTGACAGACGTATGCCCGAGTATTTTCTGTACGGTCGTAATCGGCACACCTTGGTGTATGAGAAGGGTCGCACAGGTATGGCGGCTGCAATGGTAGGTAAAGTGCTTCTTCGCGCCTGCCAGTTTGCCGACCTCCGCCAGTAGTCGGTTGGTCTCGCAATTGTCCGGAATAGCAGCCAGCGCCTCGACGGAGGGATAGCGGTCAATGATGTCGAGGGCTTTGCCGTCGAATAGCAGTTCAAGTGGAAGCTTGATTTCTATATTCGTTTTCTGCATTCTAAGGCATAACCATTTTGAACGGTGAATAACCACGATTTGAGCGGTGTTCAAACTGCGGAAGTCGGAGTACCGGAGTCCTGTGTAGCAGCAGAACAGGAAGGCGTCGAGTACATGTCGGTGACGTTCGTCAGCGAGCTGCACCGACTCCAGCCTCTTCAGCTCGTCGGGAGTCAGAAACCGATGCTCGGTCTTTCTTTTCTTGATTGAAAACTTCCTGAAGGGGTAGGCGTCCGAACTCATATATCCGCAATTAATCGCTTCGTTGACAAGGGTGCGAAGCTGCCGCAGGTGCTTGCCTATTGTGTTGACATTCTTCCCCTGTTCACGCAGCCAGTTCTCGAAGTCTCGGAGCATGGTGTAAGTCAGGTCGGCAAAGTCGATACCCGGACGGAATTGTTCGAGATGGCCGACGGTGGACAGCAGGTTCTCTTTCGTACTATCACTCCGGCCGGATTGCTCTATCGTTTGCCGTGCGAACGTGGTAAAGCTGATACTTGATGGGGCTTTCTTCTTCACAGCGTCCCGCAGTAGGGCCAGCGTGGGCTGAATACCACGCTTCCAAAAGCCAAGTTCGATGCCTTGGAGGTGGATAACAAACTCGAAGAGCATAGCATTGAGTTCGACGGCCTGCGGGTGGTCAATGACCTGGGATGTGTTTCTGTCCCAATGTTCCGGACGGAGGTAGATGTTGGTTGTGAGGTAGATGTTGCGCTGATTTAGTTTGGCTTCAACCTGTACAAGGGCGGTCCCTTGGTGGTTGAGCTGCTTCTTCCTGTTGTACACAAGGCGGTAACGTATCTTCTGCATGGTTTTTTTTAGGTAAAGTTATAAATTCGTAAGGATTAGAGACAATGAAGGGCGATGTGGGAGCACTCCTCGGAGTAGCAGACCTTAACACAAATCAAACAGGAGGTGATGGAGCTGGACTTTATTATAACCCCATCGTAGGCATCGTACTTGCTGTTGACCTTGACAACACGGACAACTATATTATATATGCCTTTTTCAAAAAGAATGCCGGTAATGGTTATGCTAATAGAGTTACTATTGTATCAAATGGGCTATCGTTAGGAGTATCCAATGGCCAAGGCACCAGTGTTGTTAACGGTGGAACAAACGTGGTACAATACTTGATTGGATTTGGAGGCAGAGAAGCCTCCTAAATCTCTATCCAGTCTTTAAAATTGCTGTTAATCCCGACTCTTCTCCAAACCTTATTTCGTTCGTAGCAAGATATTATTTGTAACAAATTTCCTTGTTGATTAGCTACAATTAAGACTCCTCTTACTGCATCGGCAGGAATTCCAATAGGCAGGCTATTCTCAATAAAAAAGCCATATACACCTGAATCGTTATTTCCTGTAAGAGTTGACACATTTGTTTCGGAACCAATAACTCCTTTTTGAGTCACCAGACTTAATCGTGCTCCCACGGGAAGAAAAGCTACTACAAATTGTAGTATGTTTTTATCCCGTGGGAGCACGGATAAGAAACGTCAATGTCATGTCCAAGACTGCGCAAAAGGATATACCATGCGTCTTTAATGGTTTCGGAGAAGGGTTCTATTTTATGACCATAGCAAACGAACAACTTCGGAGATACTTTGCGTATCAAAATTATGTGTTTACAGAGCCTTTTGGAAAAGCTTGGTTCTCGGAATGGTTCGCCCTTTCATACACGGAGGGCCAAGGCATTACAGTGACTCAATCAAACTATAGCAATATTGAGGTCTGTATTGAGCGGGTTGGTTGAATATACAGGCAGGATGGTTCTCTGCCTCCCTATATACGACCGCTGCTTTTGACGTATAGATTGGTAAGGTTTTCTCCTGTCTTATTTTGTAGACACACATAATCACCATCCTTGTACACATTCAGCGTTCCACTATTATCCTTTTGGGTTGTAATGTATTCAAGGTGCTGATATGCTATGTTGACAGAGCTGAATACGTGATACAACTGCGCAACAAAACCGTATGTGTTTTTATCACACAGAAATAACGAGCCGCCAACAGAATGTATCTTATATTCGGAGTCATTCGAGATATTCACATACGCAGAAAAGTCTCCATATAATGATAGGCCGTTCTTCTCGCTCGTTGCAACAGCAATTCGTCCTCCCACGGCCGTAGAAATTCTTACAGTTTGTCGTAGGTTTTCTGCGGGTGGGAGCACTGAAATATTGGGAACGTAATATTGAAGCCGGCTCAAGCGCCGACATTCCAAACGTGAATGGTTTTGTTTTTCTCAAGAATATCTATTCTTATGGAGGGTGTGTTCTTTATTATGCAACATTTGGCAGCGTAAATCTTATACTCAATCCCGCGGGCTATCAAATAAGCATCGAACTGACACATAAAACAGATAGAACCTTGACCATAAAAAATATTTCTTCAGGCGTCCGAAGAATAGAGGTATATTATCAAAGTTTACAGATATGAGAAGCCTCCTAAAACCCAATCACGGAATATACGTATTCACCGCTTCCGCCAGTTACGCTGAATGAACCATACATATTTCCTCCAGCTATAGACAAGCCATTAGCCACAATCTCATCGGTTTTAAAGGACACATTATATGCTCCACTGAAAAACACAAGTATATTTTTATTCATATCCTGCTTATCATATGCACAGATAATGCCGGTATTAAAGTCTCTAATAAGATAATCTCCGATTTCGGCCTGTTTGACTTTTAATCCGGTGACGTTCAATCGTGCTCCCACAGGCTCAGAAACTATTACATATTGTATCAAGTTTTCGGCCAGTGGGAGGACGATTAAATTCTTTAGGCAAATTCCCATTTATGAGCAGAGGGGAAGTTCAAAACTTTAATGAAGCGTTAGCCGATGGCCCGTATCTAATCGGTGATTATGGGCATAAACTTCCAGGGAATCCTGGGATTGAATATGGAATACTATTAGTGTTTAAAGCGGTTGGGGCATCCGAGACTTATAAACTTCAACAGGCATTCAATATCTATCCCCCACACATCGCTTACTGGCGATGTTTTGCGGGGGAAACAGGCGAAGGCGTAGAATGGAATACGTTCTAATAGGAGGCTTCTCAGCCTCCTCTTATTCTGAGGTACGTTGAATTGACAGAAATACAGTCAATGTCTCATTTGCTTTGTTGTGCAATTTTATTTTGCCCTCAGAACTGCCTTCGCTTATCTTACAATAAGTAGCATTATCTGTGTTGCCGATAGTGCTACTTGATGATGATACGAAATTCAGAATAGAACCTTTCGCATAAAAGAACGAAGCCCCATTAGTAGTACCGGAAACATCCATCACAACACTACCGGACGGACAGTCTACTTCTATTTCTTTTTCTGTAGGGACTTTGTATCTCAGTTGTGTCAGCAATCTATTTCCAAATCGTGCTCCCACAGGCCGAAAACTCACTACAATTTGTAAGAGTTTCCGCGACCGTGGGAGCACGGATAGGAATAGGGAAGGCAACAGATTTTACTGGAGATTTAAATACTCTGCTTTTATCATCGGGAGAATATAAGGTGTATAAACTATATGAAGGGTGTACGAATAGCCCGTCAAGCGCAGGCAGTAGTAATGGTGCGTTTCTGATAGTTTTCAGTTATGATGGTTCTTGTGTCGAACAAATATACATCCAATGTACAGGCAATAGGATTTTCAAGAGACGTAGAATAATAAACGAATGGAGTGACTGGAATGAATGATTTCTATTGAATGAACACGAACAAGGAGGCTTCTCGGCCTCCTATCATTCAATATATCGTTTTCCATTCACCGTAAGTCCATTCTCCGATGTCTGCACTGGCGATTCGACTGCTAATTCTCATATGCATGTGATTATTGTTTTCGTAAATTTTCTGCACGCAAACGTTCAATCCTCTCTGGTTATATGGCGTCCTAATTAACGCTTCCATTGTTCCGTAGGCAATCGAAGATGGACCATTGATAGCAGAACTGGTTCCAAGATGATACCTGTGTACGCCTGCTTTATTATACACGCTAAAGTCGTTGAAGTCTCCGTTGAAGTCCATCCTTAAACCGTCCACATCCAATCGTGCTCCCACCCGTACATTTCGTTACAATATAAGTAAGGATTTGTCGATGTGGGAGCACTCCAGAATGTGCCAATTTGTAAAATGCTTGTAAAATCCAAAATAGGAATGACTGTAGCTCAATTCAAATTAGCATTAGTTGAAGATATTAGGGATTTGGTTTTGGCCGAAAATAACGTAAGAAATCGTATGGCGTACCTGGTCTCCTATAATGCGAGTGAACTAATCAGCAAATGGGATAACGATGATGCTATTGTACAAGATAGCGGTCAATTGACGATACTTATAACAAGCATCAGTAATTCCGGAAAAGGTTATGCAAGATTGCAGCTAACATCGTACGCAGAAGAATCCAAATGGGCACAGTTATACAATGGTGTTTTATTATAGCATAGGGAGCCCCCAGCCTCCTATATGTTTATGACGTACGAAATACGTACTTGCGCTTCCGAATTTCTGTTATTGATAATCTTCCAGTGGTCACTATAGCTTTCCTTAAACACACTAACCGTACTT
>CALUFR010000004.1 GCA_944319875.1 uncultured Bacteroides sp. | reverse complement strand
TGAGCGAAGCGAGTTTCTGCCTTTTAGCAAAAAGCAAGGGCGGAGTAGCCTCTGAGCTTCAGCGCTTGATTTTTTCTTTTGGTATCTTTTCTTTTGCATCAAGGCAAAAGAAAAGTACAACTAAATTATCATTTACCTTGTTTCCTGTCTTTATAGATGGCCTTTATTCCATCAGTTGGTGGTGCATGGCCTCCGCCGCCCGTCGTCCGTCGCCCATGGCGAGGATGACCGTGGCACCTCCGCGCACGATGTCGCCTCCGGCATAGATGGTGGGGATGCTGCTTTGCATCCGTTCGTTGACGGCGATGGTGTTCTTGCGCCCCAGCTCCAGCCCTTTGACGGACTTGGGCACGATGGGGTTGGGCGATACGCCCACGGCCACTACGGCCATGTCGATGTCCAGCGTGACGGTGGCGCCGGGGATGGGCACAGGGCTACGTCGTCCGCTGGCGTCGGGCTCGCCCAGTTCCATCTTTTGCAAGACGACTTGCTTCACGGCGCCCTTCTCGTCGGCGATGTATTCCAGGGGGTTGTGCAGGGTCATGAATTCGATGCCTTCTTCCTTGGCGTGCTTCACCTCCTCCAGGCGTGCGGGCATTTCGGCCTCGCTCCGGCGGTAGACGATGTACACTTTCTCGGCGCCCAAGCGTTTGGCCGTGCGGCAGGAGTCCATGGCCGTGTTTCCTCCGCCCACCACCATGACGCGCTTGGCGGGGTTGATGGGGGTGTCGGTTTCGGGGTTGGAGGCGTCCATCAGGTTGACGCGCGTCAGGTATTCGTTGCTCGACATGATGTTCACGCTATTCTCGCCCGGGATGTTCATGAAGTTGGGCAGGCCTGCGCCCGAGGCGATGAACACGCCCTTGTAGCCTTCCTTCTGGAGCTCCTCGACGCTTTCGGTCTTGCCGATGATGCAATCCTTGACGAACTTCACGCCCATCTTTTCGAGGTTGTCTATCTCCACGTCCACAATCCGGTTGGGCAGGCGGAATTCCGGGATGCCGTATTTCAGTACGCCGCCGATTTCGTGCAGGGCCTCGAAGACGGTGACGTCGTAACCATACTTCACCATGTCGCCCGCAAAGCTCAGGCCGGCAGGGCCCGAACCCACGACGGCCACCTTGATGCCGTTCCGTGGCGCCAGCTCGGGCAGGATGATGTGTCCGCTTTCGCGCTCATAGTCGGCCACGAACCGCTCCAGGTTGCCGATGGCCACGGCCGGTTCGTTCATCTTCAGGTGGATGCACTGGCTCTCGCACTGCTTCTCCTGCGGGCAGACGCGTCCGCACACGGCGGGCAGGGAGGAGGTGTGCTTCAGCACGCGGGCGGCTTCGAGGAACGCTCCGCGCTCCACGTTCTTGATGAACGAGGGTATGTTGATGCTGACGGGGCATCCTTGCATGCACGTCGGGTTGGCGCAATCCAAGCATCGCTTGGCCTCGGTCATGGCCTGCTCCTTGGTGTAGCCCGTGTTGACTTCCTCCGTGCGTGTGGTGGCTCTGTAAGCGGGGTCGAGTTCGTTCATGGGGCACCGTGGGATGGCGGTGCGTTCCTTCGGCTTCATGGCCTTGCGCAACGCCTCTCGCCAGGGCGCTTTCCGGTCGAGCAGCTCCTCCATCGGCGTCTCGTTCTTCCGGTCGCTTTCCGGGGCGGTTGTTCCGGCCGGCGCTTTCTCGAGGGGCGTGGCGTGGCAGACGGAGGCTTGCAGATGGCTCATTTCCTCGCGCTCCACGTCCTTGAACGAGCCCATGCGCTTGAACATCTCGTCCCAGTCCACCTGGTGGCCGTCAAACTCCGGTCCGTCCACGCAGACGAACTTCGTCCGGCCGCCCACCGTGATGCGGCAGGCGCCGCACATGCCCGTGCCGTCCACCATGATGGTGTTGAGCGACACGTCCGTCGGGATGTTGTATTTTTGCGTGAGCAGGCAGCAGAATTTCATCATGATGGCGGGTCCGATGGCAAAGCACTTGTCCACCTTCTCGCGCCGGATGACGCTCTCGATGCCTTCGGTCACGAGACCTTTGTGGCCGTACGAGCCGTCGTCGGTCATGATGACGACCTCGTCCGACGACCTTCTCACTTCATCTTCAAGGATAATCAGCTCCTTGGTGCGTCCGGCCAGGACGGAGATCACGCGGTTGCCGGCCGCCTTCAGGGCTTGGATGATGGGCAGCATCGGCGCCACGCCTACGCCGCCTCCGGCGCACACGACGGTGCCGAAGCGTTCGATGTGCGTGGCCTGTCCCAGCGGACCCACCACGTCGAGGATATAGTCGCCTTCGTTCAGCTGGCAAAGTTTGGTGGACGAGAGGCCCACTTCCTGCACCACGAGCGTGATGGTGCCCTTCTGTGTGTCGGCTCCGGCGATGGTCAGGGGCATGCGTTCGCCCTTGGCGTCCACGCGGACAATGACAAAGTGTCCCGCCTTGCGCGAGCGGGCGATGAGAGGCGCTTCAACTTCCAGCTTGAAGACCTTCTCCGAGAAATGTTCCTTGCTGATGATTTTGTTCATGGTCTTCTGATGATTTTAGTCGATGAGCTCGAATCCGCAATAGGGCACCAGCGCCTTGGGGATGCGGATGCCTTCGGGCGTCTGGTTGTTCTCCAGCAGGGCGGCCACGATGCGCGGCAGGGCCAGTGCGGAGCCGTTCAGCGTGTGGCAAAGCTCGATTTTCTTCTCCGCGTTGCGGTAACGGCACTTCAGGCGGTTGGCCTTATAGGTGTCGAAGTTGGACACGGAGCTCACCTCCAGCCAGCGCTTCTGCGCCTCGCTATACACCTCGAAGTCATAGCAGATGGCGGCCGTGAAGCTCATGTCGCCTCCGCAGAGGCGCAGGATGCGGTAGGGCAGTTCCAGCTTCTTCAGCAGGCCTTCCACGTGGTCCAGCATCTCCTGATGGCTCTGCTTGGAGTGTTCGGGCTTGTCGATGCGCACCAGTTCCACCTTCGAGAACTCGTGCAGGCGGTTCAGGCCTCGCACGTCCTTGCCGTAGGAGCCCGCTTCGCGGCGGAAGCACTCGGTGTAGGCGCAGTTCTTGATGGGCAGGTCCTTCTCGTCGAGGATGACGTCGCGGTAGATGTTCGTCACGGGCACTTCGGCCGTGGGGATGAGGTAGAGGTCGTCCACCTCGCAATGATACATCTGCCCCTCCTTGTCGGGCAGCTGGCCCGTGCCGTAGCCCGAGGCGGCGTTGACCACCGTGGGCGGCATCACTTCCGTGTAGCCCGAGGCGCGCGCCTCGTCCAGGAAGAAGTTGATGAGGGCGCGTTGCAGGCGTGCGCCTTTGCCCTTGTAGACGGGAAATCCCGCGCCGGTGATCTTCACGCCCAGGTCGAAGTCGATGATGTCATACTTCCGCGCCAGCTCCCAGTGGGGCAGGGCGTCCTTGGGCAGCTCGGTCTCCATGCCGCCCATCTTCACCACGAGGTTGTCCTCGGCCGTGGCGCCTTCGGGCACCTCGTCGTAGGGCACGTTGGGGATGGTGTAGAGCAGTTGTTGCAGGTCGTGCGCGGCCTGGTCCATGTCGGCTTGCAGGGCCTTGTTGGCCTCCTTCAGCTCGCCCACGCGGCTTTTGGCCGTTTCGGCCTCGTCTTTCTTGCCTTCCTTCATCAGCCGGCCGATGGATTTGGACAGGGTGTTCACCTCGGCGAGGTTGTTGTCGAGCAGCGTCTGCGTGCTTCTGCGTTTATTGTTCAGGGCCAAAACCTGTTCGATGGTCTCTTGTGCATTCTTGAAATGCTTCTTCTCCAGCCCACGCACCACGGCGTCGGTGTTCTCTGTGATTTGTCTGATGGTCAGCATGTCTTTATGTTCTGTTTTTAAGATAGTACTCTTGTTGTTTTTTTCATCGTGCAAAGATAGGTAAAAAAACGGACAGGGTGTACCGAAAAGGGGCAAAAAAAGAGGGATGCGTCTCCTCACGGAGTACATCCCTCTCACAAAATTTCAAAAAATGAATAGTCAAAAAAACATTCTTGTTTATGCTTCCGCACTTTCGGCGGGGATTACAGAGACGTAGCGTCTGTCCTCGCGGCTTGTCTTGAACTGTACGGTTCCGTCTATCAAGGCGTAGAGTGTGTGGTCGCTTCCCATGCCGATGTTTTTGCCCGGATGGAATTCTGTACCTCTCTGGCGAACGATGATGTTGCCCGCCTTGCAGGCTTCGCCACCGAATATCTTGACGCCTAATCTTTTGCTTGCTGATTCGCGGCCGTTCTTCGAACTACCGACACCTTTTTTATGTGCCATTTCTTCTTACTGTTTTAGTTGTTGGTTGTTGTTTTGATTAAGCTACTACTTCTTTGATGGTCAGTTCCGTGAATTGCTGACGGTGTCCGTTCAGCTTGCGGTAACCTTTTCTTCTCTTCTTGTGGAAGACGAGCACCTTGTCGCCCTTCACCAGCGGAGATACCACTTCGCAGATCACCTTCGCGCCTTCCACGGTGGGCAGGCCTACGGTCACGTTGCCGTCTTTGTCGACCAAAAGAACTTTCTCAAACTCTACTGTCGCACCTGCTTCCGCATGCTGGATGTGGTGAACGAACAGTTTCTTGCCAGCTTCCGCTTTGAACTGCTGGCCCTGGATTTCTACAATTGCGTACATTATATAAATGTGTATATAAGTTAGCTCCGTCGGGTGGTCTCCAATCACTTGGAAAGCTCTTTGTCGGACCCGTTTCGGAATAATCGGGCACAAAAGTACGGTTTTTGCCTGAAACGTGCAAGCGTTTCCACTAATTATTTTCTTCCTCAGGCGTTTTTGCGCCCCGAGGGGCTCGGGCGTCACATGCACGATGTCACGCCCAAGGTTGTTCCGATGGCGGTCAGGATAGTGACCAGCGTCTGGATGATGGTTTTCCAAATGTTTTTCTTGCCCATGTTTGATAATGATTAATGGTTAGTGGTTAATGGTTAATGGTTAATGGTTAATGGTTAGTGGTTAATGATTAATAATAGTCCCCATCCGGATGGCATTAACCATTCACCATTCACCATTAACCATTACCTTACAGCGGTGCCCCGCTCTGTCCGCCGTCCTCGTTGTCCTCGCCGGAGTCGGAGTCGGATCCGCCGGAAGGCGTTTCGGCCGCTTGGTCGTAGGCCAGCCATTCGATGCCCGAGGCGACGAGGCTTCGCGTGGACACGGAGCCTTTGGTCTGCGCCCCTTCACGCTCCGGCACGAACTGCACGCGCACGGCCCTCACCTGCTTCTGGAAGTCGAAGTCCTCCTCCGCCTCCACGCCCTTCGTCTTGAGCGTCAGTCGGAACGTGCCCAGGCCGTCCAGTCGCACGGACTTGCCCTGCGCCATGTAGTCCGCCATGACGCCCGCCAGCTCGCCCAGCACGGCCATCACGTCCGCGTAGGTCACGGTACACATCGCGCTCAGTCGCTTCGCCACGGTCTTGGTCGGCACCGGCTGGCCCATCACGATGGCCGTCGGGTAGTACACGCCGAATTTCTCATTGAACTGTTTCTTGTAAAATGCCATAAGTCAGTTAAGTTTTTAGGTTAAAAATGATATTTATTGCTGTGTCTGATGGCACGCAGATGACACAGATGAGACAGATTTACACAGATTCTTTTTTGTCATGTCGAGCGTAGTCGAGACATCTCACGTAACGTATGAGAGAGTGTTATGTGAGACCCCTCGACTATGCTCGGGGTGACAAGGCGGAGTACTTGTCATGTCGAGGAGTATTTGAGCATAGCGAAGAATCTCCCGCACGTACTGGGAGATGCTTCACTGACGTTCAGCATGACAAAAAGAAATCTTGTGGTCATCCCGTAAAATCCGTGTCATCCGTGTGCCATCTCATTCACGACGCAAAGGTAACTCCTCCGCCTCGGACGGCCAAAAATCAGGGTGCGCTAAGGGGGTGTTTTTCTGTCAAGATTTAAGAAATCGCATTTGGGTGCTGAGGGTCAGCGGGTTAGGGGAGGGCCAAATTTCAAAAAGCCTGTCATTTGTCATGCTGAACGCATGTGAAGCATCTCCCGAAAGTGAAAGTTTGCAGGGAATCCCGTTTTCCCGGTTTGCGGCAAGCGTCCGCGGTGCGGGATGCTTCCCCTTTCTTCCGCAAAGCCTTTGCCGTCCTTTTGGGGCGCAAGGGCGGGCAATCTGCCAAGGATAGCCCCGAGAAGGGGCTGTGGGCGGTGTGTGGGGCACTTTGCGGTGACAGTTGGTGACGGTGACAGTGAAAAAATACGCCGATGCTGCTGAGCGGAAGAAAAGATGAATAAAAAAATTATATATATAATATATATTAATATATTATATATATAAAAATATAACTATATTTTTTTCTCTTTTTCTCTTTTTCGCTCCCCTTCCGAGGGATAGCAGGCGCGATTTTTCTACTGTCACCGTCACCATCTGTCACCACTCCGGGATATGTTATCCCATCTGCTTCAGAAAAAAATCTTGAAATTTCCTTGCTTATCCGTTTCATTCTTTTTACATGTGTCAATGCCGATTGTCCTGCTGCTGATATATAGTGAAATCAATCGAAAAGGGAAGCCACTTTTTTACGTATTCGTACACAACGTAAAAGGCATTTGGGCCTATCTGGCAATAGTGATTGTGTGGTGGGTGGTTAGGAATGTGTTGTTTTCAGCCAAGGGAGCGATAATCCCCGTGACATTTCAAGTAAGAGCGATTTTCCCCCTGATCAACAACCCATTGCTCGCCTTGAAAAAAATATGTTTTTTTTCTTGCCCTTCCCTTTTTCTCCGATTGGAATTTTTGTCGTAACTTCGCAGCCCTGAAAACAGAATGAGAACCTAAACTTAAATAAACGTCATAGCATGCAGAACGCTTTGAAATCCGTAGCCGAACTGATAGAGCAGCCCGTACACCGGACAGATGTATTCGCTGACGAACTGGTGGAGCTTGTGCTACACGCCTGTGCCAAGCTCTCCAAAGAAGGAGAACATATGCGCCGTGTGGCGCAGGTGATGTCATTGCTCGCCCTGGAGTACAACAGCAAGGCGGGCGAGGCCGAACGCTGGCGTCGGGAGGCGGAGCATTTCAAAGCCCTGTTCGAAGCGTGCGGAGAGGCGGAACGGCAGCATGAGAGGCGAGAGGTGCACATCCACCAGCCCGGCTCAAACTACTTCAACCATAGCCAGCTGCCCGATTCGCACTTCGGATAATAACAAAAGAATACGACAATGGAAAAAGAACCTGTAAACATACACAACCACTTCGGATTTGAGTTCAACCACTGCAACATGCCGAACGCTACGTTTCAGACCATCAGCCAGTCCACGGGAAATGAAGAGCATGTAAATGAAGAGCATGTAAATGAAGAACGAAAAATGAAGAATGAAGAATTCTCAGGGATGCAAGAAAATTCTTCATTCGGAGGCGAAGCCGACATGCTTCATTCTTCATTAAAAGAGCTTCCGGCGGTGCTGGACACGCCACGTGCCCGGACGCTGCTGGAGCGGCTCGTGGAGGCGGGCCTGCTGGACGAGGCGTGGCAACCCGTGGGCCTCTCCGGCGCACGCCGGGGCGTGCTGGCGCAGCAGCTCGCCGCCCGCTTGGGAATAGCCCACACGTGGCAGACCTTCGCCCCGCTCTGGGGCATGAAGCCCGAAACCCTGCGCGCGG
This sequence comes from uncultured Bacteroides sp., assembly GCA_944319875.1. GTDB lineage: Bacteria > Bacteroidota > Bacteroidia > Bacteroidales > Bacteroidaceae > Bacteroides. The sequence continues at coordinate 17,886 of CALUFR010000004.1, read as the reverse complement.
CCTACAACCAGGGTATGGCGCAAAAGGGCATGGCGGACTTCATCGGGCGGCTGAACAAGGCGTTGGGATAGCTCTCATTTATAGTTCCAAATCCGCAATCATTTTTTTTATAACGGACGCATCTACTGTGTCATAGTCGGATTTGTCGTAGATGTCAATCAAATACACCTCCCCCGCGTCTTCTGACACAGCCATCAAGTAGGTAATGACCCTTGCGCCTCCTGATTTGCCTTTCCCCTTGGATGTAATGGTCAGTCTGACTTTTCTGATGTTTGGGGCTATTTCTGTCCCTTGCAGAGGATTCTCTTTCAAACTTGATACCAATACAGACATATCCTGCTTCAAAGACCTATATCGTTTGGCAAGAACTTTAAGAGAACGGGAAAAATCAGGTGTAGGTATAATTTCAAAGCTCATCGAGTAAGTCCTCTATAGTTCTACGTGGGAGTTTCCCGTCTTTCATTAGTTTTACTTGCTGCAATCCCTTGCAAATGCGTGTGGTCAAATTATCTTCTTCCGATATAGGAACAATCTTGAAATTACCGTACCTGCTTGTGAGCAATACGGATTGTCCTTCGTTGGCTTTAATCAAGTATTTCCCCTGATTAGCTCTAAATTCTCTTGCTGAAACTACTTGCATAATCTTCATTTTTTTGCAAAGATAAAGATAGATGCCGAAATGGTAGCCAAATTGATGTATTTTAACATGATACCGGTCACATTTTTACCACATTATGATGGTGGCGACTTTGTTTTGCAAAGTTACTGCTTTGTTTTGAATGTTCAAAAAGATTATGCTCGTACCACCTCCGCCGTACCACCTACGTAGCAGGTAAACCTCGCACATACTCCCTACCTTTGCCCCGCAATCACCGGAAAACGAATGACTCCCGTTCCGGTGGTTGCGGGGAGTTTTTTTATGGTTTCATTTAAACGAAAAAGAAAAGCTATGCAAAAGATTTTTAGAGTGGTGAAGTGCGGGGACGCCTTCACCGTGAAAAGCGAGAAGGCCGAGGCGGGCTACATCCACAAACGCCACATCGTCCTGCAAGAAGTGGGCGGACGGTTTGCCGACCAGTATGCCGCCGCCCTGCTGGGCAAGGACGCCCTGTGCCAGTTCTACGAGGGCGACGTGGTCTATGCCGCCCTGCGCTTCCAGACGCGCGAATACAACGGGCAGGACTATCAGGACATCACCGTGACGGACATCATTAAGTTTTAATTAAATATAGAATATAGCGATGATACAGATCAGTAATTTTAGCGAAGAGTTTTTCAGAAAAACCAGCCGCAGAGTGGAGAATTTTTTCAAACGGGTAGGAAACCGGACGACACGGGAGACGGTGTTGTTCTCACGCGATGTCATAGAGGACCTGAGTCGTGGCGAACTGATTCGCGGATCGGTCTTTGTGGACGAAGGCGGCTGTGTGTATTTTTTTCCTTACGACATCGAAAAGGATGTCCGTCAGGGGGCAAGGAAACCGAAGGTTCCGCTGCCCGCCACTCACACCAAGCTGGACATCACGCTGCGCGTCATCATCGAGCAGGGGCAGGTGAAGGGCTATTCTATCGTCTCGGATGCCGCGCCCGACGCGCCCGACGTGATGGGACTGATGAACCGGATTTTTAACCCGAACACAAAGGGAGGATTGGCCCATGGCAACGGGATATGTTGAGAACTTTTCGGCCGGAGTGCAGCGTTGCACTCCGGCGCTGCTAAGCAGGGCTGTAGACACCGAGCGCACGATGAAAATCTGTAGGCAGATTGAAGAAGCCATCGAGAAAGCCCGACAGGGCAAGATGACCGACAAGCAACTGGACGTCGTCACCTCCGGGCTGAAGAGAAAGCTTCCGGCCATCATGCCCATGGGCTATTCGCCGAACGGGCAGCGCCGCAAGGAGTGGGTGGTGGACAACGGACGTTGCATGCTGGACCTGGACCACGTGGACGACCCGCGACAACTGTACGAAGAAAAAATAAGGGACAAGATTGAGCGGCTTCGGATTATGTGGGTCTACAAAACGCCGAAACAGCACGGCCTGCGGGTGATCTTCGAGCGCCCGCAGGGGATGGACATCCCGACTGCCCAACGCTGGGCGGCCCGGGAGCTGGGCGTGGACTATGATGCCTGCTGCAAGGACGCCTCGCGCCTGTCCTTCCTGGTGCCCAGAAGCTATTTCTACTATTTCGACGAGGAAAGGTTCTTTGCCGAGACCACTCCGCCGCCCGCACCCGTGGAGTTGCAACTTGCGCCCGCGGAGCCGAAGCCCGCAGACACGCCTGCGCCCGCATCCGCGAAGGAGGCATATCCCGCCGCGTATCAGGACACACCCTACACCGACATCTGCCTGCGCTGGCTGACACTGGACGATGACAAGGAGCCCGTGGAGGGCGAACGGAACGTGCGCCTCTACCAACTGGCCTGCGACTTGGGCTACATCACGGACTTCAACGAGGCGTGGCTGCTCCAGGTGATGCCCAGATACGGCTTGTCCGAGGCGGAGATGAAGAGCCTGATCCATTCTGCCTGCACCAAAGAACGGCGCCCGTACATGCCCCTCAAATTGAAAAGGGTGTTGCAATCCGCCTTCTGGAACTTTGAGCTGCCCGAGCTGCCCGAACGCTTGCCCGGACTGGTCCGGCACGTGACGTCGAGCACGCCCGACTTCCAGAAGCCCGCCGTGGCAAGCACCATGTTTGCCGCGCTGGCCACTTACGCTTACGACGTACACTTCCCTTACATCGACGGCAAGCTGACGGGAGTGGGGATGCAGTGCCTGCTGATGGCGGATTCATCCTCCGGAAAGGGATGCGTGAACGCCCCGATAGACCACATCCTGGCGGACATCCTGGCACGGGATCAGGAGAACATGCGCATAGAGCAGGAGTGGAAAGACGAGATGATCCTGAAAGGCGCCAACAAGGACAAGCGCAAGCGGCCGAAAGTGTGCGTGCAATGGGTGGAGCCCGACATGACCAACGCCGCCCTCGTGCAACGGCTGGTGGACGCGGACGGACGTTTCATCTACACGCGGATGGACGAGCTGAGGATGTTTGACGCGCTGAAGGGAAGCACGAAGCAGAACAGCCAGTTCAACATCATGTGTTACGCCTTCGATGAAGCCCGATACGGACAGACGCGCGTAGGCAGCCAGTCGGTGTCCGGCAGGCCGTTCATGCGCTTCAACTGGAACGCCTCCACCACCATCGGAGAGGGCAGGAAGTACTTCGAGAAGAACCTCGTGAACGGACCCTTGTCGCGCATCAACGTGTGCACCATCCCCAGTCAAGGCATCGGGGCGGACATACCCGTATATGGCACGTACGACGAAAGTTTCGACGCCAAGCTGCGCCCCTACATCGAGAACCTCAGCCGGGTTACGGGCCTCATGGAGTGCCCCGAAGCCTCCGAACTGGCCAGGCGCCTCTACGAAGAATGCCAGCAGAAGGCCAGGCAGCTGAACAGCCGGGCTTATGACTACTACCGCAAGCGGGCGGTGGTCATCGCCTACCGCAAGGCGTGCCTGCTCTGGCTGGCCAACGGTCAGAAATGGGAGGCGGAGATAGAGGACTTCACACGCTGGTCGCTACACTACGACTTGGCCTGCAAGATGCGTTTCTTCGGAGAGGACACGGAGGCGGGCGAGGAAAAGGACTCGTCATTCGCCATGAAATCCCGCTCGAGAAGCTCTCTGCTGGCCCGCTTGCCCCGTGAGTTCACCAGCGAGGACCTGCTGCACCTGCGCCGGGAGAAAGAAGGCTATGTGGACTTGAAGAAGGTCAAAGACCAGCTGAAGCAGTGGAAGCACCGCGGACTCATCGACGAGGTGACAGATGGTGACGGTGACACTTACAAAAAACGATAACGCATCCCTAAAACTTTAACCTAAACCTCAACTATTATAACTTATGGAATTGACCTTAACCCGAATAGCCAAGCGTAAGTCCTACACGATAGGCCGCCTGGCGATAGACGGAACATACTTTTGTGATACTTTGGAACCGACGTGGAGGGACATCGGCCCCGGTGGCAAGGGGCGGAAGATCTTGGGGCGCACGGCTATCCCGGAGGGGCGTTACCCGGTGGTCATCACCCGGAGCCCCAAGTTCGGCAAGTGGCTTCCCCTGCTGCTCCACGTGCCCCAGTTCACGGGCGTCCGCATCCATGCGGGCAACACGCCCGCGGACACGGCGGGGTGCATCCTGCCGGGGCTGAACCGCAAGCCGGGGCATGTGCTGGACTCCACCCGCTACGTGAACTTGCTGAAACAGCGCATCGTCGAGGCGAAGGAGCGGGGCGAGGGCGTGTGGATCACGGTGGAGTGAATTTAGCATCTTTTATCACAACGGAGTGACATGTTTTAAGCAATTATCTGTAATTTCGGGCGATTTTTTTACGGAAAGCCCGAAATTATTAATAGTTTATCAATATGGAGAATCTGGATACAGCATTATTATTGATGGTGGTGGGCATGGTGACCGTGTTCGCCATCCTGTTCATCGTGATCTACATCGGCAAGCTGCTCATTGCCATGGTCAACAAGTATGCGCCCGAGGAGGCGCCGGCACGCAAGGACGGTACGCCCGTTCCCGCACCCATCCCCGCCCACATTCAGGCGGTCATCAATGCGGCCGTGTCCGTCATCACCCACGGCAAGGGCAAGGCGGCGCGGATAGAGAAAGTGTGAACGTAGTAATTAATCATATATATAATAAGAATATAGACAGATATGAAAAGAGAAATCAAATTCAGCCTGGTCTTCCGCGACATGTGGCAGAGCGCCGGAAAATACGTGCCGCGCGTGGATCAGCTGGTGAAGGTGGCTCCCGCCATCGTGGAGATGGGTTGCTTTGCCCGCGTGGAAACCAACGGCGGAGGCTTCGAACAAGTGAACCTGCTGTTTGGAGAGAACCCCAATAAAGCCGTCCGCGCCTGGACGAAGCCGTTCCATGAGGCCGGCATACAGACGCACATGCTGGACCGCGCCCTGAACGGCCTCCGCATGAGTCCCGTGCCCGCCGACGTGCGCAAGCTGTTCTACAAGGTGAAGAAGGCGCAGGGCACGGACATCGCCCGCACCTTCTGCGGCCTGAACGACGTGCGAAACATCATTCCCTCCATCGGTTACGCCCATGACGCGGGCATGATCTCGCAATGCTCGCTCTGCATCACGCACTCGCCCGTGCACACGGTGGACTACTACGTGGACATGGCCCGCCAGCTCATCGAGGCCGGTGCGGACGAAATCTGCATCAAGGACATGGCCGGCATCGGACGCCCCGTGACGCTGGGCAAGATCGTGGCCGGCATCAAGGAGATCAAGCCGGACATCCCCGTGCAATATCACAGCCATGCGGGACCGGGCTTCAACATGGCCAGCATCCTGGCCGTGTGCGACGCCGGATGCGACTACATCGACGTGGGCATGGAGCCGCTGTCGTGGGGCACGGGTCACGCTGACCTGCTCAGCGTGCAGGCCATGCTGAAGGACGCCGGCTATCAGGTGCCGGACATCAACATGGAGGCTTACATGAAGGTGCGCAGCCTCATTCAGGAGTTTATGGACGACTTCCTGGGTCTCTACATCTCGCCCCGCAACCGCCTGATGAACTCCCTGCTCATCGCTCCCGGCCTGCCCGGAGGCATGATGGGCTCGCTCATGGCCGACCTGGAGACGAACCTCGAAAGCATCAACAAGTATAAGGCTAAGCGAAACCTGCCCTTCATGACGCAGGACCAGCTGCTCATCAAGCTCTTCAACGAAGTGGCCTACGTGTGGCCGCGCGTGGGATATCCCCCGCTGGTCACTCCCTTCAGCCAGTATGTCAAGAACCTGGCCATGATGAACGTCATCGCCATGGAGAAGGGCAAGGAGCGCTGGGGCATGATAGCCGACGACATCTGGGACATGATCCTGGGCAAGGCCGGAAAGCTGCCCGGCGAACTGGCGCCCGAAATCGTGGAGAAGGCCGAACGCGAGGGACGCAAGTTCTTCACCGGAAACCCGCAGGAGAATTATCCTGACTGCCTGGACAAGTATCGCAAGATGATGAAGGACAACAAGTGGGACACGGGCGAGGACGACGAGGAGCTCTTCGAATACGCCATGCATCCCGCCCAGTACGAGGCCTACAAGAGCGGAAAGGCCAAGGCGGACTTCCTGGAGGACGTGGAGAAGCGCAAGGCCGAGAAGGAGAACACACCCGCGGCCGACGACGCCAAGCCCAAGACGCTCACCGTGCAGGTGGAAGGCCAGTCCTATCGCGTCACCGTGGCCTACGGCGACATCGACCTGCCGGCATCGGCCACGGACAAGGTGGTGATGGGCGACGGTGAGCCCGTGCCCGCTCCGCTGGAAGGCAAGTTCTTCCTCACCAAGAACACGCAGGAGACGCCGCGCAAGGTGGGCGACAAGGTGAAGAAGGGCGACCTGCTGGGCTACATCGAGGCCATGAAGACGTATAACGCCATCTGTAGCGACCGCGACGGCACGATTACGGCCATCTGCGTGAACTCGGGTGACTCTGTTTCTGAAGATGATGTATTAATGAGAATTGCGTGATGGAAGATATATTTGGAAAACTCTATGACATGACGGCGTTCAGCAATATCATTGCCGACCCGTCCTTCCTCGTGATGTATGCCATCGCCTTTGTCCTGCTCTATCTGGGCATCAAGAAGCACTACGAGCCGCTTCTGCTGGTGCCCATCGCCTTCGGCGTGCTCATCGCCAACTTCCCCGGAGGGGAGATGGGCGTCATCCAGGCGGACGAGAACGGCATGGTGATGGTGAACGGGGTGATGAAGAACATCTGGGAGATGCCTCTCCACGAAATCGCCCACGAACTGGGCTTGATGAACTTCATCTATTATACGCTGATCAAGACCGGTTTCCTGCCGCCCGTCATCTTCATGGGTGTGGGCGCGCTGACCGACTTCGGACCGATGCTCCGCAACCTGCGCCTGTCTATCTTCGGCGCGGCTGCCCAGTTGGGCATCTTCCTGGTGCTGATTGTGGCCATCTGCATGGGCTTCACGCCCAAGGAGGCCGCTTCGCTGGGCATCATCGGAGGCGCTGACGGCCCGACGGCCATCTTTACGACCATCAAGCTGGCGCCTCACCTGCTGGGCCCCATCGCCATTGCCGCCTATTCGTACATGGCACTGGTGCCGGTCATCATCCCCTTGTGCGTCAAGCTGCTTTGCACCAAGAAGGAACTGATGATCAACATGAAGGAGCAGGAGAAGCTCTATCCCTCGAAAACCGAAATCAAGAACCTCCGTGTGCTGAAAATCCTTTTCCCCATCGTGGTGACTACGGTGGTGGCCTTGTTCGTGCCCACGGCCGTGCCCTTGATCGGTATGCTGATGTTCGGTAACCTGCTGAAGGAAATCGGAAGCGACACGAGCCGCCTGTTCGACGCCGCCGCCAACAGCATCATGAACACGGCCACTATCTTCCTGGGCCTGAGCGTGGGTGCCACCATGACGAGCGAGGCCTTCCTGAACTGGACGACCATCGGCATCGTGATCGGCGGTTTCCTGGCGTTTGCCTTGTCCATCTCCGGCGGTATCTTGGGCGTCAAGGTGGTCAACATGTTCTCGAAGAAGAAAATCAATCCGTTGATTGGTGCCACGGGCTTGAGTGCCGTGCCGATGGCCAGCCGCGTGTGCAACGAAATCGCCACGAAGTACGACCCCAAAAACCATGTGCTGAACTATTGCATGTCCAGCAACATCTCCGGTGTGATCGGCTCTGCCGTGGCCGCCGGTGTGCTTATCTCGTTCTTGGGATAAGGGGACGGAAACGAGTGGAATAATACTTTAAAGGCGCGGATTACACGGAACTTTTTACGGATTTCTTTTCCGTATGGGTCCGCGTAATCCGCGCCTGATTTTTAAAATATAAACCGTATTACGTCATTCAGGTTGGCCCATATCAGCAGGGCGAAGAGGATGAACATGCCCGCCATTTGCGCACGCTCCATGAACTGATCGCTGGGCTTGCGCCGTGCGATGATTTCGTAGAGCAGGAAGAGCACGTGGCCGCCGTCCAACGCCGGGATGGGCAGGATGTTCATAAAGGCCAGGATGATGCTCAGGAAGGCCGTCATGTACCAGAACTGGTGCCAATCCCACGTGGCCGGGAAGATGCTTCCGATGGTGCCGAATCCGCCCAGCTGCTTGGCTCCCTCCTTGGAGAAGAGGTATTTCATCTGGTCGACATAGCCGGCAAGGGTGTTGATGCCCAGCTCGATGCCCGCGGGGATGGAGGCGAAGAACGTGTATTCCTTCTGCACCACGGGCAGGAGGCGGTCGGTCTGCATCACGGCGTAGACGCCTACCTTGAAGGCGGTGTCGGCCTCCATCGTCAGGTCGTGGGTCGTGCCGCCGCGCACGTAGGTCAGGCGGACTTGGCGCAAGGCGTTGCGCAGGCTATCGGCCGTGGCGGCTTCGGCTTGGCGGCGGCGTTCGGCCATGGTCAGCAGGAGGTCCTGGAAGGAGATGCTCTGTCCGTCCATGTGCGTGATGCTGTCTCCTGGCTGGAGTCCGGCCAGCTGGGCGGGGCCTCCTGCCACCAGGCTATCTATCACGTAGGGGTAACGGAAGTCGGCAAAGCGGGTGCTGTCCGCCAGGAGGCGGTCCATCAGGTTGTCGGGGATGTAGACGGAGGCCGGTTGGCCGTCGCGCATCACGGTGACCTGGCGGGCGTCCACAATGCCGGTCAGGAGGTCGGTGCCCATGCGCTCGAAGGGCACGCCGTCCGCACTGATGAGCACGTCGCCGTCCTTGAAGCCCACCTGGTGCATCGTCTCGTTGAAGTCCATGCCCAGCGGCGCCTTCTGCACAGGGATGTAGGCGTCGCCCCAGGCAAAGAGAATCATGGAGTAGATGAACAGAGCCAGCAGGAAGTTGAACACCACGCCGCCCACCATGATGAGCAGGCGTTGCCACGCGGGCTTGGCGCGGAACTCCCAGGGCTTGACGGGTTGCTTCATCTGCTCGGTGTCCATCGACTCGTCTATCATGCCGCTGATCTTGACGTATCCGCCCAGCGGAAGCCAGCCGAGGGCATACTCCGTCTCGCTTTTCTTCGGTTTGAATTTAAAGAGGGTGAACCAAGGGTCGAAGAAGAGGCAGAATTTCTCTACCCGTGTCTTGAACAGCTTGGCGAAAAGAAAGTGGCCCATCTCGTGGATAATCACCAGGAGTGAAAGGCTCAGGATGAGTTGCAGGGCCTTGATGAGGAATGTTTCCATTTGTTTTCTACGTTATTATTTTTCCGATTTGTTTGTTGTTAATAGTTCTTCTGTAGTGATACGCGCCAGCTTGTCGGTCGCCACATAGTCCTCATACGTGGGCTTCGTGATGAACGGCACCTTTTGCATGGCTTCGGCGATGACGTCGCTCATGCCCAGGAAGGACACGCGGTCCTCCAGGAAGGCGCGGACGCAAACCTCGTTGGCGGCGTTGACGATGCAGGGCATGTTGCCTCCTTGGCGCAAGGCCTCGTAGGTCAGGGCCAGGTTGCGGAAGCGCTCGGGGTCGGGCTGCTCGAAGGTGAGACTGGTGCACGTGCGGAAGTCCAGCCGGGGGAAGGAGGCGCGCACGCGGTCGGGATAGGAGAAGGCATACTGGATGGGCAGGCGCATGTCCGGCATGCCTAATTGCGCCTTGACGGCTCCGTCCTCGAACTGCACCATCGAGTGGATGACCGATTGCGGATGCACCACCACTTCTATCTGCTCCGGACGCACGCCGAAGAGCCAGCGCGCCTCGATGACCTCGAAGCCCTTGTTCATCATGGAGGCGGAGTCGATGGTGATCTTGGCGCCCATCGCCCAGTTGGGGTGACGCAGGGCCTGCTCCTTGGTGACGGTGGCCAGCTGCTCGCGCGTGAAGGTGCGGAAGGGGCCGCCCGAGGCGGTCAGGATGACTTTCTCGATGGGGTTACCTATCTCGCCCGCCAGGCACTGGAAGACGGCCGAGTGTTCGGAGTCCACCGGGAGGATGGGCGTGCCGTTCACCCGCGCCAGTTCGTTGACCAGCTCGCCCGCCACGACCAGCGTCTCCTTGTTGGCCAGGGCGATGGGCTTGCGGGCGCGGATGGCGTTCATCGTGGGGCGCAATCCGGCATAGCCCACCATGGCGGTGAGCACCATGTCGATGGGCGTCTCCTGCACGATCTGGCAGAGGGCGTCCTCGCCGGCATACACCTTGATGGGGAGGTCGGCCAGGGCTTCTTTCAGGTGGGCGTAATGCGCCTCGTTGGCTATCACCACGGCTTCGGGCTTGAACTTGCGGGCTTGCCCGATGAGCTTGTCCACTTGGTTGCCCGCCGTCAGCACGTAGGCTTCGTACAGGTCGGGATGTTCCTCAATGACCTGCAAGGCCTGGGTGCCGATGGAGCCGGTGGAACCGAGTATGGCTATTTGTTTCTTCATATCTCTTTATTAATTGTTCGTAGCTTAAAACACAATATAAATCTCCGGATTGAGCGCCCGTCCGCGGTGCCACAGCTCGAAGTGCAGGTGCGGGCCGGTGGTCAGCCGTCCGGTGTCGCCCACTAAGGCAATGGCTTCGCCCCCCTTCACGGTGTCGCCCTCTTTCTTCAGCAGAGAGCCGCAATGCTTGTAGACGGACACAAAGTCCTGGCGGTGCTGCACCTGTATCACGTAACCCGTCTCGGCGGTGTAGGTGCTCAGGATGACGGTGCCGTCCAGCGTGGCCAGTACGCTTTCGCCGGGATTGGCGGCGATGTCCGTGCCATAGTGCCGCTGGTCGGCATTGAAGGAGGAGGACACGATGCCCCGCGTGGGACAATGGAAGTTCAGGCCGTCGGCCGATATGGCGGTGAGGCTCGTCAGGTTATATTTCTCCTGCTCCTCGTATTGTTTGCGGAACTCCTCTTCGCGCTTCGTGCGTGCCATCAGGGAGTCCTGGCGCAGGGTGGTGAGCGAGTCGATGGACGGGACGGTGTCTGCCTTGACGTCTCCGCGGAAGATGTCCTGTATGTTCATGATGTACAGGTTCTGCCGCTCCACCAGTTGCTGGAGGGAGTCCACGCGCAGGGCGTTGTCCACCACCTGGGCGCGTATCTCGCTATTCATGTAGCCGGGCAGGTAGTTGCGCAGGGGCGTGTAGGCCACGATGAGCGAAGCGATGACGAACAGCACGCCCAGCACCAGCACCAGCCACGAAAGGCCGTTCAGCTTGGACACGTGCAGGGTGACGACATCCTCCAGCGTGTTCTCGTTGGTGAGTGTCAGGCGATACTTGAAGCGGACGTTGCGCCACCAGTGTTTTCGTTTCTTTCTCTTCGTGTTCATGCCTCCTCCGTGTTATCCGTGTTCAATAAGCCTTCGGGCAGGTTGACGGTGATGACCTTGTGCTTCCGGTCGATGTCGGTGACGAACGCCTCCTGGGCGGGCACGAGCAGCTCCTCGCCGTCGTGATCCACCACAAACAGGGTGTTGAGGGTCGAGGTGTCCACGTCCGTCACTTCGCCCAAGTGTCCGTGATGGATTTCCTCCATGCGGAAGCCCACGAAGTAGCTCCAGGTCAGGTCCTCGTCGTCGGCCTTGTCGGCGTGCTTCACGGGAAACCACACCTCCACGTTGGTGAACATGCGGGCCCGCTCGGCGGTGTCCACCCCTTCGAGCTTCATCAGGGCGGTGGTGTCCGAGCGGAAGCGGTATTCCTCGATGAAGAAAGGCACGAAGATGCCGTCCATGAGGCAGACAATGTACTCCGCCTCCACGCGGTCGAAGATGTCGTCCGTGAAGGTGAACTGAAGCTCGCCGTGGATGCCGTGCGGCTTGTTGAATTTACCTATCTTATATACTTCGTCTCTGCGTATCATAAATTCTAAATTCTCGTAATTCTCGCCCCGATGGCGTTCAGTCGTCCTTCGATGTCCTGATAGCCTCGGTCTATCTGCTCGATGTTGTGTATGCGGCTGATGCCGTCGGCGCTCATGGCCGCGATGAGCAGGGCGATGCCGGCTCGGATGTCGGGTGAGGTCATGTTGCCTCCGTGGAGGCGGAAGGCCCGGTTGTGTCCGATGACCACGGCGCGGTGCGGGTCACACAGGATGATCTGCGCTCCCATGTCTATCAGCTTGTCCACGAAGAACAGGCGGCTTTCAAACATCTTCTGGTGGATGAGCACGCTGCCCTTGGCTTGCGTGGCCACGACGAGCATCACGCTCAGCAAGTCGGGTGTCAGGCCCGGCCAGGGCGCGTCGGCAATGGTCATGATGGAGCCGTCGATGAAGGACTCTATCTCGTAGGTCTCCTGCGCGGGCACGTAGATGTCGTCTCCGCGTTGCTCCAAGCGGATGCCCAAGCGGCGGAAGCACTGGGGAATGATGCCCAGGTTTTCGTAGGAAACGTTCTTGATGGTCAGTTCGCTTTGCGTCATGGCGGCCATGCCGATGAAGCTTCCCACCTCGATCATGTCGGGCAGGATGGCGTGCTCCGTGCCGTGCAACTCCTCCACTCCCTCGATGGTGAGGAGGTTTGAGGCAATGCCCGTAATCTTGGCTCCCATGCGGTTCAGCATGCGGCAGAGCTGTTGCACGTAGGGTTCGCACGCGGCGTTGTAGATGGTCGTCTTGCCTTCGGCCAGCACGGCGGCCATGACGATGTTGGCCGTGCCCGTGACGGAGGCTTCGTCCAGCAGCATGTAGGTGCCCTTCAGGCGGTCGGCCGTTATCTCGAAGGTGCCTGCCGCCTCGTTGTAGCGGAAGCGGGCGCCCAGGTTCTGTATGCCGGTGAAGTGAGTGTCCAGCCTCCGGCGGCCTATCTTGTCGCCTCCGGGCTTGGAAATGACGGCGCGGCCGAAGCGGGCCACCAGCGGGCCTGCCAGCATCACCGAGCCGCGCAGGGCGGAGCATTTCTTCAGGAAGTCCTCGCTCCCCAGGTAGGCGGTGTCGATGTGGGAAGCTTGGAAGGTGTAGCTGTCTATGCCGGTTTTGGCCACCTCTACTCCCATGTCGCGCATCAGCTGGATCAGGTTGTTCACGTCCAGGATGTTGGGCACGTGGTGTACGGTCACCTTCTCGGCCGTGAGCAGGGTGGCGCAGATGATTTGCAGCACCTCGTTCTTGGCTCCTTGCGGGTGGATGTCGCCCGCCAGCCTGTGTCCTCCTTCGATGATGAATGATGCCATGATGGTTCGGTATTAGTGGCCGTTCTTATTGTTCTTTTTCTTGTTGTTCCGGTTATTGTTGGACATGTTGTTCTTCATCGGCCGGTAGTAGAGGTCGATGCGCTCGGCCATCAGCTTCAGGAGATCCTCCGTCATCTGCAATTTGCCGTCCGAGAGTTCATAGAGGTCGTCGGCAATCTTGCGGTCGTCCACCGTGTCCTTGTTCCATGCCATGTAGTCCTTCTTCATGTGGTTGCAGATGAGGGCCACCAGGTTCTGCTTTTCGTCGCCTTCGGGCAGTTCGCAGGCCTTCTGGATCAGCACCTCCAGCGTGCGTCCGTAGTGGCGGTAACGTATCTTGGTGCAAGGATAGGGCACGGGCTCGGGCTTGGAGGCGAGGTTGTTCTTGGGGATGACCTCGAAGGGATAGTCGATGTCCAGCTTGAAGTCGGACATGATGGCCAGGTGATCCCATAGCTTGTGCTTGAAGTCGGGCACGTCGCGCAGGTGAGGGAACATCCCTCCCATGATGTTGATGATGGTGTTGGCGCAACGCTGGCGTTCGGCACGGTCTTCGATGGTGAGCGCGTGGTCTACCATGTTCTGGATGCTTCGTCCGTATTCGGGGAGGCGCATCCGCTTCTGTCGGGTGTTATATTGCATATTTAATTAATTAAGAATTAAAGAATTAAGAATTAAGAATTCTCAGGGATGTGTGGAAGTCCTTCATTGGCGCGAAGCGCGGATTTTTCATTCATCCTTAAATAAGTTTCTTCGGCTTGCCGGCTATGAACTCTTTCAGGTAGAAAGGCTCGAAGTAGGCCACGTCCTCGAACTTCCCTTCGGCGATGGCCTTCTCGGCCAGGGGGCACATCATGGCGGCCAGGGGGCGGATGTCGTCGATGAAGTGCGCGTTGGGATGCTTCAGGCTTTGCAGACATTTTCCCGCGCCATCGCCAAAGAAATACACGGGCTTTGCATCGAGGAACTCCCGATAGGTGTTCTCATCCACGATGTCCGCGGCGATGTCGCGCACGGGGCGCAACGCGCGGTCGTAGACGGCGGCATAGACCTCCATGCGGCGGGCGTCTATCATGGGGCACAACAGGGCGTCGTCGGGCAGCTCGTCGTGATAGAGGAGCACCGGCACGCAGAGCACCTTCAGCGTGGGCAGGCCGATGAGCTTCAGGTTGCGCCCGTAGCACACGCCCTTGGCCATGGATACGCCGATGCGCAATCCCGTATAGGAGCCCGGTCCGCAACTGACGGCCACCGCGTCCAGCGGCATGGCATGGCTGTCGGCAAAGGACAGGGCTTCGTCTACGAAAACGCCCAGCGACACGGCGTGCGAAGGGCCTTTCAAGTCTTCTTTTCTAAACACGACCTGCCCGTCCTCGCTCACGGCGACGGAGCAGGCGGAAGTGGATGTCTCAATATGTAGAATGCATGACATGGTTACTATTCTTCTAAATTAATCGCTGACAAATTTACGTGATTATTTTCACTAATTAAAAATAATCGTGTAATTTTGCGCAAAACTTTAAGAAGCATTATGATACAGTCAATGACAGGATACGGCAAGGCGACGGCCGATTTGCCCGATAAAAAGATAAATGTAGAGATAAAATCGCTTAACAGCAAGGCGATGGATCTGTCCGCGCGCATCGCTCCCGCCTATCGTGAGAAGGAGATGGAAATCCGCAACGAAATAGCCCGCGTGCTGGAGCGCGGAAAGGTGGATTTCTGCCTCTGGGTGGAAAAGAAAGACGCCGAGCAGCTGGCCACGCCCATCAATCAGGAACTGGTGGCGGCCTACTATCACCGCATCAAGGAAATCGCTTCGGCAACAGGCATTCCCGAGCCGGAAGACTGGTTTGGTACATTGCTTCGCCTGCCGGACGTGATGGCCAAGAACGAGATGCAGGAACTGAGCGAAGAGGAGTGGCAGGTGGCCTATGCGGCCGTCAAGGAAGCGTTGGGCAATCTGGTGGACTTCCGCAAGCAGGAAGGCGCCGCGCTCGAAAAGAAATTCCGTGAGAAAATAGCCAACATCACCCGCCTGCTCGAAACGGTGGAGCCTTACGAAAAGGAACGTGTGGGCAAAATCAAGGACCGCATTGTCGACGCCCTCGAGAAGACTATCAGCGTGGATTATGACAAGAACCGCTTGGAGCAGGAACTCATCTATTACATCGAGAAGCTGGACATCAACGAAGAGAAGCAGCGCCTCGGCAATCACCTGAAATATTTTATCAGTACGCTGGAAACCGGTAACGGACAGGGCAAGAAACTGGGCTTCATCGCCCAGGAAATGGGACGCGAAATCAACACCCTGGGCAGTAAGTCCAACCATGCCGAGATGCAGAAGATCGTGGTGCAGATGAAGGACGAGCTGGAGCAAATCAAGGAACAGGTGCTGAATGTAATGTAAACTGATTTAATGAAGGCGTATCAAAATTCAAAGCACCTGTCATTTGTCATGCTGAACGCAAGTGAAGCATCTCCCGGTTGCTAAAAGTGTGCGGGAGATCCTTCGCGTTGCTCAGGGTGACAGAGCAAAATGAAAACTATTTTTTATATTGATACACCCTTTCAATTCTCAATTATTTAAATGGCTAAACTGATTATCTTTTCCGCCCCCTCCGGTTCGGGCAAATCCACCATCATCAACTACCTGTTGACGCAGAACCTGAACCTGGCCTTTTCCATCTCGGCCACCAGCCGTCCTCCGCGGGGCACGGAGCGCAATGGCGTGGAATATTTCTTCCTCTCGCCGGAAGAGTTTCGGGCACACATTGCCGCGGGCGACTTCCTGGAGTACGAGGAGGTGTACAAAGACCGCTTCTACGGCACGTTGAAGTCGCAGGTGGAGAAGCAATTGGCCGAGGGGCAAAACGTGGTGTTCGACGTGGACGTCGTCGGCGGATGCAACATCAAGCGTTTCTATGGCGACCGGGCGTTGTCCGTCTTCATCCAGCCGCCCTCCATCGGGGAGTTGCGCCGACGCTTGGAAGGCCGTGGCACCGATGCGCCCGAAGTCATCGAGGACCGTGTGTCCAAGGCCAAATACGAGATGTCCTTTGCCCCGAAGTTCGACAAGATTATCGTGAACGATGACCTGGAGACGGCCAAGGCCGAAGCACTGGAAGTAATCACTCAATTTCTGAAAGCATGACGAAAGATTATAGTGGAAAGAATTTATCGCGCAGGATGAACACGGGGTTGCTGATTGTCAATCTCATCCTGCTGGTGTGTGCCGTGTGGCTGATGATAGCCAATCTGCGGTATGAGGAATACACGATAGCGGTAGCCATGGGCCTGGTGGGGCTGGTGGCCATTGCGAACGGTGTGTCGGCCGTCCTTCGGCTGAAGGGAAAGAAAATCTGACGGGCGTATGGATGTCGGGATCTTCAGCGGTTCGTTCAATCCCATCCACGTGGGGCATCTGGCCTTGGCCAATTACCTGTGTGAGTTCGAGGGGCTGGACGAATTGTGGTTTCTCGTCACCCCCCGCAATCCTTTCAAAGTGGGGCAGGACCTGATGCCCGACGAGCTTCGCCTGGAGCTGGTGAGGCTGGCCGTGGAGGGCTATCCCAAGTTCCGCGCCTCCGATTTTGAGTTCAGCCTGCCCCGGCCTTCCTATACCATCCATACCCTCGACCGCCTGAAAGAAGCCTATCCTCAGCATACGTTCCACCTGATTATCGGGTCGGACAACTGGTGCTCCTTCTCCCGTTGGTATCACGCTGACCGTCTGCTGGCCGAGAATTCCATTTTGATTTATCCCCGCCCGGGCTATCCTGTTGATGCCTCCTCCCTGCCTCCCCGCGTGCGTCTGGTCGATTCTCCGACGCTCGAAATCAGCTCCACCTTCATCCGGGAGTCTCTTGAGTCAGGGAAAGATGTGCGCTATTTCCTTCATCCCCGCGTGTACGAGCGGCTGACGCGGAAGTAAGCGTAAAAAAAGTCAGCGGGGAGCTTACTCCAGACACTCGTCCAGGTCGTGTGCCAATTGTTCCTTGTCGAGATGCTGGCCGATGAAGACAATCTTCTGCATGCGGTCACCATATTTCTCGTCCCAGTCGCGCAACAGGCCTGGCTCCTGCTTCATCAGCTCGATGAGGTCTTCTTCCGGAGCGGTGGCATACCATTGTCCGGCTTCGGTCAGCTGCTTCTGCACGCCTGCCTGCTCGAAGAGGTAGGACATGTCGCGGTTGTGGCTGAAGTAGCATACACCCTTGGCGCGGATGATGTTCTTGGGCCAGCGGGTGGCGATGAAGTGGTCTAATTTATGAATGTCGAAGGCCGGACGGCGATAGTACACGAACGTCCCGATGCCGTATTCTTCCACCTCTCCCCCTTCGTGGTCGTGATGGTGATGGTGATGTCCCTCCGCTTCGTGTTCATGCTCCTCGTGGTGATGGCCGCCGTGGGCATGCGCTTCACGCTCCTCTTCCTCGGTGGCGGCGCGCTCTATCTCGCGGATCCAGCCGGCCGAGGTGGCCGCACGCTCGAAGTTGAACAGATGCGTGTCGAGCAGTTTCTCCAGCGGCACGTCGGCGTAGTTGCATTCGATGATTTCGGCTGAAGGTTGCAGGGTGCGGATGATTTTCTTGATGCGTCCCAATTCTTCGGGCTTCACTTCGGCCGCTTTGTTCAACAGGATGATGTTGCAGAACTCTATCTGCTGGATGATGAGGTTTTCGATGTCTTCCTCGTCCAGTCCCTTGCG
>CALUFR010000003.1 GCA_944319875.1 uncultured Bacteroides sp. | reverse complement strand
AAGGCGGACAGGCGCTTTCGCAGCTGTGGCTCTTCATTGTGGCTCCGTTCGTGGGTGCCGCGTGCAGCGCATTGGCCTGGAAGTTCTTCGCCGCAGGTCGTAAGTAAGCTTTATTTTCCGAAGAAATAGCAGGAAATTCCCAATCGATAGATTAGTTGTTCGATGGCGAGGCTGCCGCCCACAGCCAGGGCGGTGGCCGTCGCCAGGAACAGTATGCCCGTCGAATCGAATGCCAGTAAGGGTAAATAGCTCTTGGCCAGCATGGTGAAGATAGGCGAGAAGAGCAGGATGGCCAGTGTGTGCCGTCCGATGTACAGGCTGCCCCGGCGTAAACGTGGGGACAGGAGCGGGTAGAAGTATAGCAACAAGCAGGCGGCCAGGTAGGTGATGGCCACTCCGGCCAAGCTTCCCCGATGCAGATTTTCGGGAACGGCGCACAGCAGGACAAGCGGCACAGCGGCCCAGAGCGACGGGTGGAAGAAGCGGTTCAGCTTCACACCGGTTTGTGCCAAGATGCATCCACCCAAAAAGTAGGCGGCGTTCTCAAAGGCCACCAGATGCAGGCGTTCCAGGCCATAGAAACAGAGTCCCAAGATGATGAAACGGGTAATGGCCTTTCCTCGTACGAAGCGAAAGACGGCATAATAGAGCAAAGCGCATAGCATCAGCGTGTGCAGATACCAGTAAGGACCTACGGGTGCGATGAAAAGCGCTTCGATTACGGCGGAGAGGCTCAGTTCTTCCAGCCCCTGACGTACGGGCAGGAGGCTGGAAGCCACCGCATAAGCCGTCTCCATCACGGCATAGGGAATGAAAATCCACAGGTATTTCCGTAAAAATTCTCCCACGGGCTTGCTGATGTGGGTCAAGTAGCCCGAAATCAGCAGGAAGACAGGCATGTGGAAGGTATAGACCACCAGCTTGGCGTAAGGATACTTGTCGCCGATGTAGGCCAGGTGGAACATGACCATCAGCAGGATACAGACACATTTCAGATAGTCTATCTCGTCCATTCTGCCGGACGGGGTTCGTTTGTTTTCGAGAGGAGGAACCGCTGTTTTCATGCCGTTGTCTGAGCTTTTGTGAGAAGGATCTGTCAGTCTATGGTCACTGTTAACGGATTGCGTACCTTCTGCGCGAACGCGGCCATGTAGTTATTCCAGGCATCGGCGTCTTTCACGTCGGCGCGATCCCAACCGAATCCCCAGTAGTAGACATACGTAGAGCCCGGTTCATAATCACCGGTTGCCAGAACGTGCCCTTCGGCGTTGGCACGTTGCTTTTTTTCGTTGGCAGAAAACTTCACAACTTTGGCCTCCTTGATGTCAGTCGGGAAGGCTGCCCCTATAAACACCTTGCCGTTGTCGGGACCGGTGGTCGGGTCGACGTAGGTCATGTAGCCGTTGTCAGCATCTGCCGTTACGGCTCCGTCGTCGTGCAGCACAATGCCGGTTGCTATGGGCCGTGTTTCTTGTAATCCGTCGTAAGATACGGCTGTGCGGTTCAGGTGTGAGCCGGCATCCAGGGTAATGATGCGAGTCTCTACGACGTTGCTGTCACCTTTCACGGTCAGGGGATTGAATACCAGCTTCACAGTGAAGCGGAGCGGACCGTTGTCCAGCACTTCGAAATCTTTGTAGCACCAGGGATAAACAATGTCATCGTCATCCATCAGGGCAGCCACACCGGCTCCCAGTGTTGGACCTACCGCATAGCAGTCCATGCCGTAGCCATGGTCTACGTGGTAGGAGAAGGTTTTAATCAGTTCCTCAGCAGCTTTTTTGTCGGTTTTGCGGAGTTCATTTACTTTTTTCCACGATTCGGGATTCAATTCCGTGGCATAAAGTTCTTCCAGTATAGGTTCCGAGGTGCCTCGTTTTAGGAACAGGTCATATCCGAATCCCCGTTCGCCCTTGGCCTGCAGGGCGGGTCCATAGGCACGGAAGCCCACCAGTTCGTTTTCCCAGGCCATATCGTCCATGCGTTCAGGATATTGCCGTCCGCAAGCTTTTGTGTCGACGGGCGCCGGACTGCCCGGTTCGATGGTATAGGTTGTGCTGGCTTTCGCTCCGATGGTTACGGGGAATATCACCTTTTCATCGTAGGTTATCTGATAGGGCACTTCGACACCTTCGGCGTTGAACACCACAAATTGGGCGGTGTCAGCCAGTTTCAGTCGGTTTGAGATTTCACCCATAGACACTTCTATCATTTCACCGCTGCGTTCCAGTTCCAGCGGATTACTGATGGTTACGGTCAGGGGTTGATTATCTTCGCAAGCCAGCAGAAGGCAAGCTGCCAGGCAGGATAAGATTGTTTTCTTCATAACGGGTGTCAGCGTATTAAATGTTTTTCGGGTAAAGAAAGAAAAATGGATAACTGGAACGGAGCGGCACTCCGGCTTCCAATTATCCATTCTATTTACGAGGTACCTAAATCAAGGTATGTTATTTAGGTTGTTTGCCAATGTAAGCCAGGATACCACCGTCTACATAGAGGATGTGGCCGTTTACGGCATTAGAAGCTTCGGAAGCGAGGAACACGGCAGGGCCGGTCAGTTCCTGCGGATCCAGCCAACGGCCTGCCGGAGTCTTGGCGCAGATGAATGAATCGAACGGGTGACGGCTGCCGTCCGGTTGTTTTTCGCGGAGCGGAGCGGTCTGCGGAGTAGCGATGTAACCCGGGCCGATGCCATTACACTGGATGTTGTATTCACCGTATTCGGAGCAGATGTTGCGGGTCAGCATCTTCAAGCCACCTTTGGCGGCAGCGTAAGCCGATACCGTCTCACGGCCCAGTTCGGACATCATGGAGCAGATGTTGATGATTTTACCGTGTCTTCTCTCCATCATGCCGGGCAGTACGGCTTTTGATACGATGAATGGAGCATTCAGGTCGATATCGATAACTTTGCGGAATTCAGAAGCGGCCATTTCGTGCATCGGGATACGGCGGATGATACCGGCGTTGTTGACCAGGATATCAATCGGGCCGACTTCTTTTTCAATCTGGGCAACCATAGCCTGTACGGCGGGCTCATCTGTCACGTCGCATACATAGCCGTGTACGTCGATGCCTTTTTCTTTATAAGAAGCCAAGCCTTTGTCTACCAGTTCCTGATTGATGTCGTTGAAACAGATTTTTGCACCTTGTTCTGCAAAGGCGGAAGCGATTGCGAAACCAATACCGTAAGAAGCACCTGTTACGAGGGCTACTTTACCTTCCAAAGAAAAATTCAAATAAGGATTCATAACGTTTAAATATTAAATTATTAAACTTAAGTTTTTCCGATCTGTCGTGCAGGCGGGAGTGCCAAAGTACTTCCGTTTGCGTACACAGTTGCAAATGTAGCGAAAGAAAACGGACTCACGTTACTTTTTTGTACGAATATCTATTAATATTGTACAAATTTCAGAAGTCAATGTCCACTTCCACCGGGCAATGGTCGGAGCCGTAGATGTCAGTGTGTATCTGTGCGCCGGTCAGTTTGTCGCAAAGGCGGTTGGAGACGAGGAAGTAGTCGATGCGCCAGCCGGCGTTCTTCTCGCGGGCACGGAAACGATAGGACCACCAGGAATAGATGTCCCGTTGGTCAGGGTAAAAATAGCGGAAGGTGTCGGTGAAGCCTGCCTGGAGCAGAGTGGTGAACTTGGCGCGCTCTTCATCGGTGAAGCCCGCGTTGCGGCGGTTGGTTTTGGGGTTCTTCAGGTCGATTTCCTGATGGGCTACGTTCAGGTCTCCGCAGACGATGACAGGTTTCTTCGCGTCGAGCGCCAGGAGGTAGGCACGGAAGTCGTCTTCCCACGTCATGCGGTAGTCCAAGCGGCGCAGTTCGTCCTGCGAGTTGGGTGTATAGACGGTGACGAGGTAGAAGTCCGGCATCTCCAGCGTGATGACGCGTCCCTCCTTGTCGTGGTGTTCGATGTCGATGCCGCGGGTGACGCTCAGCGGCTGGTGGCGTGTATAGATAGCCGTGCCCGAATACCCTTTTTTCTCGGCATAGTTCCAGTAGGAGGTGTAGCCGTCAAATGGCAGATCCAGCTGGCCTTCCTGCATTTTGGTTTCTTGCAGGCAGAAGAAGTCGGCGTCGAGCCGGTGGAAGGCTTCGATGAAGCCCTTGTCTTTACAGGCGCGGAGCCCGTTCACATTCCAAGAGATAAATTTCATAATCTGTTCTTTTCATTAGATGACCGGACAAACTTACGAAAAAAAGCTCGTTTTTTAGCGTGGTTGCATGAAAAACAAGCTATTTTTTGTAAGTTTGCATAAAAGTTCCAAAATGAGGCAACAAGAGATTTCGGAAGAGACAGTGGTTCGGCTGAACAGGGGCGACGTAAAGGCATTCGACGCCATTTACCACGCCTACTATCTGTACTTGTGTGCCGTCGTGACCTATTACGTACATGACAGGCGCGTGGTCGCTGAGTTGGTGAACGATGTGTTTGTTGGTCTGTGGCACAACAAGGAGCGCATGACCTGCCCGGTGTTGCCTTACCTGAAGCGGGCGGCTCAGAATGCGGCCGTCAGCTACCTGCGTTCCTCGCACTTCAACGAAAAACTGCTGACGGACCATGTGGAGGAAATTTACGATTACCTGGAAAAATGTATCATTGCTTCGGACAATCCGTTGCACGCATTGGAGCATAGCGAGATGGATGCACGCATCCGGGCGGAAGTGGAGAAGTTGCCTCCGCGGTGCCGTGACGTCTTGTGCGCTTGTCTTTACGATGGGAAAAGCTATGCGGAAGTCGCAGAGGAACTCCGGCTCAATGTATCTACGGTGAGGGGGCAGATGCGCATTGCGTTGGGCAAGCTCCGCGAAGCCCTTGGTGCGCCGTGTATGATTACAGTGTTGATGCTGCTTCAGGAGTATCGGTCATGAAGTAGCCACATCCTCCTTTCACACCTTTCATCTTTCACATCATCCTTCACAACAATACGCTTATTGACAGCACGTTAACTCACCGTGAAAGCGTGAAGGCAGAAGTCAATACTCATGTTTCATTGTACAAAATGTCCTTTCACAAAACACTCCTTCTTCCTTTCACGAAGCCACTCCAGCGGAATAAAGTGGCACTTGAGCCGCGTAAAGTGGCACTTCAGCGGAATAATATTTAATGTTAGGATGCAAAGCATTTACCCTGCTTTCGCAAAGCATTTGCCCTGCTTTCACGAAACATTTGCCCTGCTTCCGCGAAACATTTACCCTGCTTTCACGAGGCATTTAAGCAGGCTAAACTAACGGTGTACTTTCTTGGGTTTTCATGCCGTATTGTATGAGGGTGTCACGCCACGCTTCGTTACCACCTCACGCCACGGGGCGTGAGGATGTCACGCCGTACGGTGTCAGGAGGCGAGGCTGTACTGTATTGGTAACTCCCGTAAACTAATTTTGCACCAAACAAAAAGTAGGATTATGAGGAGGACTGTTACAACGAGAAAGGACAAAATTTTGGGGTTGTAAACAAAGCCAACGGGAGAATAGCAAGTTTATGTTTTGGGCAGACCAAACCCACTTGCAATAGTTGCTGTCCGGTCATTCGTCAAAAAGATTATGATGGTGAGTAGTTTCCAAATCCAACAACAGTTTCTTGGCGGCAAGACCTCCGCCGTATCCCGTAAGCGAATGGTCGCTGCCGATAATCCGATGACAAGGCGCAAGGATGGAAATGGCATTGGCTCCGTTGGCATTGGCCACCGCACGGACAGCCTTAGGCATGCCAATCATCCGGGCAAGCTCGCCGTAAGAGACCGTCTTTCCATAAGGGACTTCCAGCAGTTTGTTCCATACCTTCTTCTGAAAGTCTGTCCCGACAAACAATAAAGGGATGGTGAAGTTTTTCCGTTTCCCTGCAAAGTATTCATCCAATTGCCTTACGGTTTCGTTCAAAATGTCAGAAGTTGTTTCTTCGTAATCGGCATGGAGGGTTTTCTGCAACCTCCTGACCACCCTGCCGTGGTGCTTTTCTATCACCCAGTCGCAAAGGCACAATCTGTCCTCATACGAACCGAGCAGCAGTTCGCCGCAGGGCGATTGGTAGTGTTGTATGTATATGGTATTTTTTTTTTTTTTTTTAGATTGATGGTGCAAAATTACAGCACTATTCTCTGAACAACGACCCGAAAATTGCTATTCTAACAATTCAAATGCAATTTCACTACAAAAATAGAAAATTAATCGCACCTTGATTCATTCATAATGCGTATAATTGCAGCACAAGAGTTGTTTTGACAGAAATACACCGCATATCACAGAATTTGTGACCGTTTCCAAGTCATTACCTCGCTCTTTGAGAAAGACTCATAAGTAGTTTATTTCTAATCTATTCCTATTTTTATATCGTTTTTTTGAAAAAATCGCCTTTCCTTTAAACGTTTTCCCTACTATTTGCGTATATAGCTATATATGGAAGAGAAAAACAGCATAGATATAGAATCGCGCATTGCGGATTTCCTTGCGGGACAATGTTCCGAAGAGGAGGGGAAAGAGCTTCAGGCCCTGCTGGAGCGGGATGAGGAAGCGGCACGGACAATGCGGCGCATGTCGGCCGTATGGGCCATGGCTTCTTTGCCGGCCTTCGCCGGGAAAGAAGAGGAGAACCTGGATGAAATCAAGCGGCGGATAGCTCCGAAAACCATACAGATGTCCGGCCGGCGGAGGCGGATGGCGACATGGCTCAAGATTGCTGCCGTCATTGCCCTGCTGCTGGCGAGCAACGCCCTGTGGTATCATCATTCGGAGGAGCTGACTCGCATCTACACGGCCGCAGAGACTCCTTACGAAATCAAAGTGCCGGCCGCCTCGCGCACCAAGGTGACCCTGCCGGACGGCTCGGCCGTGACGCTCAACGCAGGCTCCACGCTGAGGTACGCCCGAAGCTTCGGCATTGACAACCGGAATGTCTGGCTGGACGGAGAAGGACTGTTCGAGGTGGAGAAGGACAAAAACAGGCCGTTCACGGTGAGCACAAAAGACGTGCAGGTACAGGTATTGGGAACCATCTTTGATCTTTGCGCCTACGGCAGCGACGAGATGGCAACGGTAACCCTCATGAAAGGACGCGTAATCCTGAATACGCCTCAAGGAGCGGGAGTGGAACTGAAACCGGACGAGGTGGCCAGCTATGACCGCCGCACGGGAAAGGTGACGAAGGCAAGGACGGACGCACGGAAGGCGGGTGACTGGATGGACGGAGGGCTGACCTTTGACAATACACCCTTTGAGGACATCGCGCGACGGCTGGAGAGAAAGTTCCAGCTGACGATACGTATCGGAAGCGAGCGCCTGAAGAAGGAACGGTTCTCCGGCAGCTTCGACCGCGACCAGGGAATAGGCGACATCCTGCGGGAAATCAACGTGGACGGACGCTATGCCTGGCAGAAAGAAGGCAGAACAATCACCATTATAGATAAAAAGGAATAAGAAATCAGCTGACTACCTTAACCATTAATCATTAACCATTAATCAACATTCCATGAAACTAAGACAAATTGTTGTGGCACTCCTGCTGATATGGGCAGGAGGCTTGTGGGCGGGATTACCGCTGGAGGCTCAGGACCAGAGCCCGAAATTCACCGTCAAGGTGGAGAATGTAACCATGAAAGAGGCCATCGAGGCCATTAAGCAGAACAGCGACTATTCGTTCCTGATACGGAACAAGGACATCGACCTTTCAAGACGGGTTACGGTGGATGTAAGCAGGGGCACCGTAGAAGAGATGCTGCGCCAGATGCTGGCAGGCACGGACATCCGCTTCGAAGTGAACGGCAACCGCATTGTGGTATTCCACTCGGAGTCCACACAGCAGGCGCGCGGATCATTTGTGCTGAAAGGCAAAGTGACGGACGTGCATGGTGAGGCTGTCATAGGCGCCAACGTCCGGGTAGTGGGCAGCACGGGCGGCACCATTACGGACGTGGACGGCAATTTCAGTCTGGAAGTGAAGACGGGCGACCGCATCTCCGTGTCCTACATAGGCTACGCAGCCAAGGAGGTGGCCGTGGGTGACGGAAAGCCCCTCAGCGTGACGTTGCACGAGGACGCAAAGATGATAGACGAAGTGGTGGTCGTAGGCTACGGTGTGCAGAAGAAGGCCAACCTGACGGGTGCCGTGAGCAGCGTGAAGATGGACGAGGTGCTGGGCAATCGTCCTGTAGTGTCTGTGAGCAACGCCTTGATGGGTGCCATGCCGGGCCTGCAGGTGACCGGCAGCAGCGGACAACCCGGTTCGGAACTCTCGTTCAACATCCGCGGTACGAACAGTATCAACGGTGGCAGTCCGTTGGTGCTGGTGGACAACGTGGAGATGGACATCAACATGCTGGATCCGAACGACATCGAATCCGTCACAGTACTGAAGGACGCGGCGGCTTCGGCCATCTACGGTGCGCGGGCGGCCTTCGGCGTCATCCTGGTGACGACCAAGAAAGGCAGCGAGGCGAAGCGCCTGACCATCAACTACTCCAACAACTTCTCCTTCAGCACGCCGATGAACATGCCCAAGAAGGCAAGCCCCATGGAGACCGTGCAGGCGTATAAGGACATGGGGTGGAACGGAACGTACCGCACGGGCGAAGACATCGACACGTGGCTGGGCTTCCTGGAGGAATACCGTCAGAACCCAAGCAGCTATCCGGAAGGCTACGCTGAAGTGGACGGCATGCGCTACCAACTGGCTGAGACCGATCTCTTCGACGACATGCTGGAGACGGGCTTCCAACAGACGCACAACCTGGCCGTGAGCGGTGGAACGAAAGGCTTGTCCTACCGCATGTCGGCGGGTATGGTAAGCCAGGACGGTGTGATGGTGACGAACCGCGACCGCTTCAAGCGCTACAATATCTCCTCCTACATCCGCTCGGATGTGTATTCGTGGATTACGCCGGAGCTGGACATCAAGTACACGAACATGTCTTCTTCCGTGCCCAACTCATCGGCAGCCTACGGTATCTGGGGAGCGGCAGTGGCCTTTCCGTCTTACTTCCCCTTGGGCGAGGTGGAGACGAGCGACGGCACGGTATTGCCGGTCAACAGCCCGCGCAACCAGATCATGCTGGGTGCCCCCAAGTTGAATGCCCGGGACAATATCCGTATCTTCGGAAAGGTAACGGTGACACCGTTTAAGGACTTGAAAATCATCGGTGAATATACGTTCAACCGGAAAGACAACGAAAGCACTACCAATATCAATAAGTTTGAATACGCCAACGGTAATAGTAACTTCAGCCGGGAGACCTCCACACCCAACTCCAGCTACGAAGTAGGACGGGGAACGACTGACTATACCGCACTCAATATCTACGGCACGTATGCCAAAACCTTCGGCAAGCACGACCTGAGCGTGATGGGAGGTTTCAACCAGGAAAGCAGCTCCTACCATTACGTGTGGGCACAGCGCTTGGACATGATCAACGAAGACTTGCCGTCACTCTCGCAAGGCACGGGTGAATACAAGAACTCTGAAAGCTTCTCAGAATACAAGGTACGTGGCCTGTTTTACCGTATTAATTATGACTTTGCAGGCAAATACCTGATAGAGACCAACGGGCGCTATGATGGCTCGTCGAAGTTCCCGTCAGATAGCCGCTTTGGCTTCTTCCCTTCCGTATCGGCCGGATGGCGC
>CALUFR010000002.1 GCA_944319875.1 uncultured Bacteroides sp. | reverse complement strand
TGAGCGAAGCGAGTTTCTGCCTTTTAGCAAAAAGCAAGGGCGGAGTAGCCTCTGAGCTTCAGCGCTTGATTTTTTCTTTTGGTATCTTTTCTTTTGCATCAAGGCAAAAGAAAAGTACAACTAAATTCTTATTTATTTAATTATTAAAAACCGATTGCAAAGATAGCGATTACTCGTGAAATTCGATATTCACACCGCTTATCTTGCAATCCGTCGTCCTGATTTTCTCTTGTAGCCGGGCGGGAATGCCGATCGAAGAAAAATCGGCTTCTTTTTCTTTATGAATGGGAAGGATGGCAAGCCGGGGGGTGGTCAGCTCGCAAATGTCGCGTAACGTCTCAGCCGTGGCATGTCCGCTGGTGTGGAGCCGCACTACGTTCGTGAAGCGGCTTTGTAGTTTCAGGTAATTTTCGTTTTTCGTATCGCTCCGGTCGATGTAGCCACCCCACAGGGAATAGATGAGCAACGGTTTCTCTTGGGCGGGCAGCAGGGGGAATATCCGGCTTAACAAGACATTGGAACTTCTGTTTGCACGGACGAACATGGTAAATCCATCTTTCAATATCCGGTCATTCAGATTGGAAGAATAGGTATATACTTTTCCGAAGTTGAAGCAGGAGGTCTTTCTCCCTGCCGTGGCGGAAAACAGGTCGAGAATGTCTTTTTGATATTCGTCCGCCATCAGGAAACGGTGCGGATACATCCTGGCGTTCTTGAAGCTGGCAAGTCGCTCCATGTCCGTGGACGAACAATGCACGAATACATACTTGTGCTCCTTCATCAGTTCGGCAGCTTTCTGCGACAGGGCGGCTTCCGTCAGGATGGTTTCATCCCTTCGGGCAAGCATGGTTCCTTCTATAATCAATACATCCACTTGGCCGATATGCCGTTGGATGACAGGCAGTAAACCTTTGCTCAGATACCCGTGCCCGCGGAAGTCGCCCGTATGCAGGATGCGTTTCCCTTCCGCTTCTATCAGGAACATGTAGGCGTCGTAGGCGGAGTGGCTGACAAAATAGGGAGTGACCGAGATGTCGCCGAAACGCAGTGTCTCGCCTTCGCGGAACGTGTGCATCCGCGAAGCAATGTCCAGGGCTTGGCAGAACTTTGATTGGTTGTCCGGGCATAGTTCCTTGTATTTCCTGCAAACCACTTGCCGGGCTACTTCACCGATGTATTGCGGAATGCCGTCCGGCACGTGGTGGAACAGCCCGATGTGGTCGCCATGATAATGCGTATAGAGGATGGCCGAACATCCCTTGGTCAGTTCCGCTATGGCCGGGTCGTTGTCATACGGGTCTTCATCTTCGTTATTGCGGGGCAGGTTATGCCCTAAGTCGATGAGGATGCTTGCCCGGGCGGTGGATATGCGGGTTATCTGTCCGCCTATCTGTGCGGCGCGGTGGATGGTTATTCGCATAGGTCGGGATAATCTACGATGGAAGTATCAAACGTTCTCTTCTCTTTTAAGTCTTTTATTGCATCTATCCGTTTATCTTTTCCTTCAGACATCTCGTCCTTTTTGTAAGTGTTTACAATCAACAATTCAGGCGTCAATGAAACGCTTTCTATGTCCGTCTCACCCTTCCATAGTCCGAGCCTCTTCTTAATTCGGAGTAATTGAGCGTAATAGTTCTTCAATTCTTCTACATACTTTTTAATAAAATTGGCATAGGCTCCCATTTGACTGATGATTTCCGCTTCTCCTTTTCTGCTTGTCAACCGGGAATCGGTTATCAGTTTTAGCTCGGTGAAAACCAATGTCTTTTCTCTTAATTCCACCAAATCAATGCGTATGGTTGTATGCTTCTTTTCCTTTTTGTCTATGTATGGCCATTGGTACGCGAACTCCGAATCGATGTACCTGTCCGGGAAGCGGAGCTTCAGTGCACCTTGCACGCTCTTTTCGCTGGAGGTATATACATGCTTGTTCCGGTCTCTCGCTTCGCGCGTCTCCGCATGACTGTTCTCTCCGTGGATGCCTTGGTAGATGTCGCGCACATAGCGTTTCATCTCTTCCAGACCTTCCCTCGTCTGAAGTTTCTCCCGGCAATCGCGGTATTCGTAGATTCGTTTCTCATTTCCGGTTTTCTTGTCTATTATAGTCCGGACGGGAGTATTGTCGCCCAAATATTTTTGGTGCGTCTCTGCCGTTACTTCTCCGCCTGTCCATTGGATTAGGGCGATATTTCCTCCATAATAATAGACGTTGGCATAGTTGTCTTTACGGATTTCGATGTAGAGATCCTTGTCCGCCAGGAGATTCTTCCACCATAGGGGAGGGTTCTTCTCCAACTCCTGCCATAGGCGGCACGCTTCGTTCAAGGCAAAGAAACTGCCGCTCGTTTTCGGTTTGAACATATTCATGAGCATCTTGTTTATTCCGGTTTCGTCAGGTTTCTGTTTAGCGTAAGGTATCTTCAGTTTCCTTGGTTTCACTTCTGCCCGGTGGGCTTCCATGGCAGCTTCTACGGTTTCGATTTCGCGCTTGTAATACCAACTGAGGAACGGAGCCGCACCGCACGATTTTTCAAGCAGTCGCATGGTGGCGGAATTGGCATACAGGTTTAAGGCGTAGTCGTCACGATGGCGTTGGTGGAAATCGCGTTCGAATTCTTTCACCACTTCGCGAAACGTCTTGCCGTCCGTCTTTCTCCGTCCGTCCCGGTAATCATCGGGATTGAAAGTGTAAGTTTCAGTTATTTCTTGTTCCATACGGAAAAGGATATTGTGTGTAGACAAAGTTACGTCTTTTTCTTGCAATGACAAATCTTCGGTAAAAAAAGTTCAGACAGGAAGCTTCACGCCTTCACGGGTTTTCATTGTGTTGATATTCAGTTTGGTGTAAAGAAGATATAGGAAAAAGCAAGCATCGTACCTGACACACTGTGGTTTCCTAAATTAGGTTGACTCGTTTTAGCCGGATTACTACTATAGGTTTACTCATAAATGTTTATTCCTACTATAAGTTTACTTGTTTTTCATATGCTTTCAAGGTTCCTTTAGGGGGCTATCTATAACGGACAAACACCGTACGGTGTCGCACCGCAAAGGTATATGGCATCGCTCAACAGGGACTTGGCGATGCTAAAGTGCCACTTTACGACGCCAAAGTGCCACTTTACGATGCCCAAGTGGCACTTTACAATGCCGGGGAAAGGGTTGCAGAAACCACAGGTTGCAATTTTAATAATTAATGGTTAACGAGATTGCTTTCACCTTTCACAGTAATATATTGACAATAAACGTGATGCGGTGAAGCTTCACATGGCGGGATCAGCACACTTCGTGTGAAAGGTATAAAAGACGCTAAAGGCGGCTTGTGAAGCCTCCGGGGGACTTGACAAACGCCCGAAAATGTTGTATCTTTACGTCGCGAAAAGTCATTGGACGCTTTCGTTAAATGGGAATTTAGCGGGGGCTTTGCCCCGGCAGGAGTTAAATGGAATTAGAAGGAGTTATGCCTTCGGCAGGAGTTAAAAGCCAATACCTTTGACGTAATCGCCGGACTAACTATCGGCCTATAACTCCCTCTAACTCCTTCTAACTCCCTCTAACTCCTTCTAACTCCCTCTAACTCCTGAAAAATAAATTATTAGTTAAACCTTAACTGAAAATGAACTTGATTGCGAACCTGAAAGGCCGGCTGGGAGGCCTTATCCATCCCGGCATCAACAAAAAGGAACCTCTGTCTTACGAACAGCTGCTGCTGAGCCTGAAACGGGCATGCGCCAACGTGCAGGACGGTGAGGCCTTCATCCTGATGGACAAGGGCGAGTTCTCCGTGCGCCTGACCTGGACACCGGACGCCGCCAGCACGCAGAAACGGCTGATGTTCAGTCTGAACGGAGAGGGAAAGGCTATCCAATGGACGGACGTGAAGCCGGACGGAGTGGTGGATTCCCGCCTACAAATCCTGCCTCCGCAAAGGGAAGAAGCGGCTTCCGCGAAGGAAAGCCCCCGGCAAGGCGAGGCGAAGCCGACGAGGCAGCAACGGATGATGCGGGAACTGGTGCGCTACCTGAAGCTGAACTACGCCTTCCGCTACAACCGCCTGACCGAACGGACGGAATGCGCCCGGCTCAATCCCGACGCCGTGAACGACGCACACCACCTTATCTATACGCCCGTGGACACCCGCACGCTGAACAGCATCGCCATGGATGCCATCGGGGCAGGCGTCGGATGCTGGGACAAGGACGTGAAACGCTACATCGAGTCGGCGAACGTGCCTGCCTATCATCCCTTCACGCTTTACTTCGACCACTTGCCCCGGTGGGACGGCAAGGACCGGGTGGCGGAGCTGGCCAAGCGTGTCTCGGACAAAGACCTGTGGATAAAGAGTTTCCATCGCTGGATGCTGGCCTGCACGGCTCAGTGGACGGACTTCGGGCAGGGTGACCGTCGTGCCAACAGCGTGGCTCCCATCCTCATCAGCACTCGTCAGGGCATGGGGAAGTCCACGTTCTGCCGGACACTGCTCCCGAAGCCTTTGCAGGAGTATTTCACGGAGAGCTTCGACCTGACTAATGCCGGCGGGGCGGAGAACAAGCTCGCCTCCTACGGCCTCATCAACTTAGACGAATTCGACCGCCTGCCCGCCACGCGGATGCCCCAGCTGAAGAACCTGATGCAGATGGAGAGCCTGCGCATCCGTCGCGCCTACAGGCGCAATGCAGAGCCGTTGCCCCGCATCGCTTCGTTCATCGGGACGAGTAACCGCACGGATCTGCTGACGGACTTGACGGGCAGCCGGCGGTTCATCTGCGTGGAGGTAACGAAAGCGATAGAC
>CALUFR010000001.1 GCA_944319875.1 uncultured Bacteroides sp. | reverse complement strand
TCCGAGGACGGTAAGCCGATGAAGCGTGAGACGGACCTGATAGACGTGTGGTTCGACTCCGGCTCCATGCCTTACGTGCAAATCCATTATCCGTTCGAGAACAAGGAAGCGCTGGACAGCCGTCAGGTATATCCCGCCGACTTCATTGCCGAGGGCGTGGATCAGACGCGCGGTTGGTTCTTTACCCTGCATGCCATCGCTACGATGGTGTTCGACTCCGTGGCCTACAAGGCAGTTATCTCTAACGGATTGGTGTTGGACAAGAACGGCAACAAGATGTCCAAGCGGTTGGGTAATGCCGTAGATCCTTTCTCCACCATCGAGAAGTACGGCTCTGACCCCTTGCGTTGGTACATGATCACCAACTCTTCGCCCTGGGACAACCTGAAGTTCGACGTGGAAGGCGTGGAGGAAGTGCGCCGCAAGTTCTTCGGCACGCTCTACAACACCTATTCTTTCTTCGCCCTCTACGCCAACGTGGATGGCTTTGAATACAAGGAGGCCGATGTGCCTATGGCCCAGCGTCCGGAGATTGACCGTTGGATTCTGTCCCTGCTCAACACCTTGGTGAAGAACGTGGATGCCTGCTACAACGATTATGAGCCTACCAAGGCCGGCCGCCTCATTTCGGACTTTGTGAACGACAACCTTTCCAACTGGTACGTCCGCTTGAACCGCAAGCGTTTTTGGGGTGGGGGCATGACGGAGGACAAACTCTCCGCTTACCAGACCCTTTATACCTGCCTGGAAACCGTAGCCAAGCTGATGGCACCCATCGCGCCTTTCTATGCCGACATGCTCTACCTGGACCTGGTGAAGGTAACGGGACGCGACAATGTCGTTTCTGTCCACTTGGCCAAATTCCCCGAGTGCGACGAGGCGTTGATAGATAGCGAATTGGAAGCCCGTATGCAGATCGCTCAGGACATTACGTCCATGGTGCTGGCCCTGCGTCGCAAGGTGAACATCAAGGTGCGCCAGCCGCTACAGTGCATCATGATACCCGTGGTGGATGAGGAACAGCGTGCCCACATCGAAGCCGTGAAAGCACTCATCATGAGCGAGGTGAACGTGAAGGAAGTGAAGTTTGTGGACGGCGCTTCGGGCGTGCTGGTAAAGAAAGTGAAATGCGACTTCAAGAAGCTGGGCCCCAAGTTCGGCAAGCAGATGAAGGCCGTGGCGGCCGCTGTAGCGGGAATGTCACAGGAAGCCATCGCCGAACTGGAGAAGAACGGCCGCTACACGTTCGTCCTGGATGGTGCCGAGGCCGTGGTAGAGGCAAGCGACGTGGAAATCTTCAGCGAGGACATCCCCGGCTGGCTGGTGGCCAACGAAGGCCGTCTGACCGTAGCCTTGGAGGTGACCGTCACCGAGGAACTGCGCCGTGAGGGCGTGGCCCGCGAACTGGTGAACCGCATCCAGAACATCCGCAAGTCCAGTGGTTTTGAGATAACAGATAAAATTACGATTACATTATCTAAAAATAAGCAGACGGATGATGCGGTGAACGAATATAAAGACTATATTTGCAACCAAGTTTTGGCGACCTCGCTCACGCTGGCCGACGAGGTGAAGGAAGGCACCGAGCTGAACTTCGACGATTTCGCGCTCTTCGTGAAGGTCGACAAGAACTAAAAGAGACAGAGAAACAATTTAATACCGAAAACAAACTAAACACATTTACAGTTATGGCAGAAAAGACAAGATATTCAGATGCCGAATTGGAGGAGTTTCGCGCCATTATTATGAATAAACTGGAGTTGGCGCAGCGTGACTATGATTTGTTGAAAGCCAGCCTGACCGGTGCTGATGGAAACGACACGGACGACACGTCTCCTACCTATAAAGTATTGGAAGAAGGTGCCAACACCTTGTCCAAGGAAGAGACGACCCGCCTGGCTCAGCGCCAGCTGAAGTTCATCCAAGGCCTGCAGGCCGCACTGGTGCGTATCGAGAACAAGACCTACGGCATTTGTCGCGAGACCGGCAAGCTGATACCGAAGGAACGCCTGCGTGCCGTGCCTCATGCCACGCTGAGCATCGAGGCCAAGAACAACGGCAAGAAATGATTGAAAATCTCCGACAGGCTATAGGATCGGGGAGGCAGGCGCCTCCTCTCCTGTAGCTTGCGCTTTTTAGGACAGACGGAATGAAGAACTTTTGGACGAAGGGCCGCATAGCCCTGCTGGTGATATTCGCGGTGCTGATTGTGGACCAGTGGATTAAGGTGGCCGTGAAGACAGGCATGTATTGGCACGAAAGCATCGATGCCATCGGGTGGCTGTACGACAAGTTGGGCATCCGGGCCGAGCCTCCCACGTGGTTTTATATCTTCTTTACGGAGAACAACGGCATGGCTTTTGGCATGGAGATAGTGGGCAAGCTCTTCCTCACCTCTTTCCGTATCGTAGCAGTGACCGTCATCGGGTGGTTTCTCTACAAGTTCGTGCGCCATGGGATGAAGACGGGCTTCATCGTCTGCGTCGCCCTGGTGCTGACGGGTGCGTTGGGTAACATCATCGACAGTGTCTTCTACGGTGTGCTCTTCGATGAAAGCACCCACTACAGCCTGGCTACGTTCCTGCCCGAGCATGGCGGATATGCTCCCTTGTTTTATGGCAAAGTGGTGGACATGTTCTATTTCCCGATTATAGACACCTACCTTCCTTCGTGGATGCCCTTTGTCGGCGGGAAGCATTTCGTCTTCTTCAGTCCGATATTTAATTTTGCCGATGCGGCCATCAGTTGCGGCATCATCGCTCTGTTGCTGTTCTACAGCAAGTATCTGAACGAAGCCTATCAAGCAGTGATAAAGAAAGAATGAAACGCTACAATCGACTACTTCAGCGCTATGGCTTGGCGGTCCTTCTGCTCGGGGCTGTGTCTGCCTGTCAGGTAAAGCGTCCCGATGCCGTCCTGTCGGACGCACAGATGGAGGATGTGCTCTACGATTATCACCTGGCCAAGGCCTTGGGCGACGGCATGCCTCCTTCCGAGAACTATAAGCGGGTGTTGTATGTGGAGGCCGTCTTTAGGAAGCATGGCATCACGCAAGCTCAGTTCGACTCGTCGATGGTGTGGTTCTCGCGCAATCCCGGTGTGTTGAGTGAGATTTATGAGAATGTCACGGCCCGCCTGAAGGCCGAGAAAGCCGATGTAGAGGATCTCTTGGCGCTGCGTGAAGGTAAACCTCGCACCTCCGAGCCGGGTGACAGTGTGGACGTGTGGTTCGGACAGCGGCTCTATCGCCTGACGGGCATGCCGTTGGCCAATAAAGTGACGTTCTCGTTGCCTTCCGACAGCAATTTTCAGGATCGTGACACGCTTCGTTGGCAGGTTCGCTTCCTGTTTTCCGGATCCGCGTTCGACAGTGTGTCAGCTCCCGTCATGTCCCTTTCCCTACGTTATGAGAGTGACAGTGTGGTCAGTGCCCTCCGTCAGATTCGCCGGGCCGGCGAGTATTCCATCACCTTGCAGGGTGAGACGCTGGGACGGTTGAAGGAGGTAGACGGCTTTGTTTATTACCCCGGCAATGACGGGCGCACCTTGCTGCTCGATCGCATTTCCCTCATGCGCTACCATTGTACCGACACCTTGGCTTCTGCCGCAGCCGATACCTTGGAAACTGTGCCGGAAAAGCCTGCCGGGAAGCCGGGTGTGGAACCCGCAAAGGCTGATGAGGTGAAGAAACCGGAGCCGGAGAAGAAGGTGGACAGTGCTCCCCGCATGCGTCCCAAACCCTCTTCCTCCTCAGTGGGGCAGCCGCAGAAATTTGAACCTCGTCCCGCAGCCCGCGTGGATTTGGAAAAGTCCGAAAAGAAAGCCCGCTGATGATACGCTACGCTGCCCATTACCTGTTTCTGCCCGGTCACGGTTTTCTCAGGCGTTATGTTGTGCAGATGCGCGAGGGGTGTGTGGAGGCGCTTTTCCCCCTGACGGACGAGATTGAGAATACCGAGTGGCAGCCCGGAGTCATCGCGTTGGTGGATGCCGGGACGGATGTAGCCTCTCTTTCGTTTGCGCTCAAGGACGTGTTGGCCGATGTGCCGGCTTCGGTTTTGTCCCGTTTGCCGCGGCTGGTGCCTGTGTTATGTTTTCCCTTCGATTTTACAAGGATGGAGCCTGTCTCCGGAACTCGGCACAGACTATTGCGGTAGCGATGGCCACGTTGAGTGACTCCGAGGTTTCCCGTCCCGCCGGATAATTGGGAATGTAGAGCCGCCGGTTTATCAGACTGCCCACCTCCGGGCCGATGCCGTTTCCTTCGTTGCCCATTATGATCAATCCATGTGTCGACAGTTTCTCCCCGTACATGTTTTCTCCGTCCAGAAAGGTGCCATACACCGGTGTCTCTCTGTCCAGTGTCCGTATCAGGTCGGGCAGGGGAGTGTAGTGCAGCCTCACACGCGCGATGCCGCCCATGGTGGCCTGCATGGCCTTGGGATTGTAGATGTCTGCCGTCTGGGGTGAGCAGAACACGTCTTCGATGCCAAACCAGTCGGCCAGGCGCACGATGGTGCCCAGGTTGCCGGGATCCTGCACGCCGTCCAAGGCTAAGCAGAGGGAACGGCTGATGACCGACGGGTCTGTGGAATATTCAGGCTGCTCGAACACGGCCAGTACCTGTTGCGGTGTCTTCAGCAGGCTGGCGCGCGAAAGTTCTTCCTCACTCACCATCACCGTCTCGTCGATGGCATTCGTTTGCGCCCGCCTGTTTGCGGCATACCATTCGTCTGTAGCGACCAGTAGCCGGCAGTGGAAGTGTCCCAGCAGGTCACCCACCAGTTTGTGACCTTCCGCTAGAAATGCCTTTTCCGCTTTCCGATTCTTTTTCAGCTCCAGTGAGTGGATGAATTTGATTTTGTTCTTGCTCAGTGCCATGCGCTTCTGTTATCTTTTCCGCAAAAATACGAAATAACTCTTGTGGAAATCCATAAGAAATACCTACCTTTGCAGAAGTTTAACAAAATAGGTAATCTCTATTTAGAATACAATGAGCGAAAATGCACCCTTTCTGGTATTCTCGGGAACAAATTCGAGATACCTTGCAGAGAAAATCTGCTCCAGCCTGAATTGCCCGCTGGGAAAAATGAACATCACCCACTTTGCCGACGGTGAGTTCGCTGTGTCTTACGAGGAATCCATCCGCGGAGCCAACGTCTTTCTGGTTCAGTCCACCTTTCCCAACTCGGACAACCTGATGGAACTGTTGCTGATGGTGGACGCCGCCAAGCGTGCGTCGGCCAAGACCATCAATGCCGTGGTGCCCTACTTCGGATGGGCCCGCCAGGACCGAAAAGACAAGCCGCGCGTGTCTATCGGTGCCAAGTTGGTGGCTGACCTGCTCTCCGTGGCGGGCATCGACCGCCTGATTACGATGGATCTGCATGCTGACCAGATCCAGGGTTTCTTCGACATCCCGGTGGATCACTTGTATGCCTCCGCCGTGTTCCTGCCCTACATCCAGTCGCTTCAACTGGAAGACCTGGTGATTGCCACCCCTGACGTGGGCGGTTCGAAACGCGCCAGCACGTTCTCTAAGTACCTGGGCGTGCCCCTGGTGCTGTGCAACAAGTCGCGCGAGAAGGCCAATGAGGTGGCCTCAATGCAGATTATCGGTGACGTGAAAGGCAAGAACGTGGTGCTCGTGGACGACATCGTTGACACGGCCGGCACCATCACCAAGGCTGCCGACATCATGCTGGCCGCCGGTGCCAAGTCAGTTCGCGCCATTGCTAGCCACTGCGTGATGTCCGATCCCGCTTCGTTCCGTGTGCAGGAGTCCGGTTTGGAAGAAATGGTGTTTACCGATAGCATTCCCTATTCCAAGAAATGTGCCAAGGTGAAACAGCTGAGCATTGCCAACATGTTTGCCGAGACCATCAAGCGCGTCGTGAACAACGAGTCCATCAGCTCGCAATACTTGATTTAAAGAAGTAAGATCTTATCTGATAAAAAGAGAGGAGGGTGTGTTACGGCGCACCCTCTTTTTTTGTCTAAAGTGGCGAACCGGCAACCCCAACGGATTAAAGGCGATGCTTTAAAAGCGGTAAAGTATCACTTTAAAGGCAGTAAAGCAACACTTTAAAGGCTTTAAAGTGGCACTTTAACGGCGATAAAGTAATACTTTATTTTTAGTAAAGTAAAATAAAGTGGTAAGTTTCTGCTGATCAATTATATGCAAGCAGTCGGATTAAGTTTGCGATAAATGGAAATTCATGAGACCTGTGCCCGAATACGCTGGCCCGTTCACTCCAATGTGCTCTCTTTGGGCGCGTAATGCAACAAAAAAAGCGATTACTTTTTATCGTAACCGCTTGATTTTCAATTTGTCGGGGTAGCGGGAACCACACAACACTAATTAATGTCTTGACTTCAAGCTAATTATATGTTTGTATAACTGTCTGTTGTCTGTTTTTGTCTATTTCTGTCTGCCGATATCAGAGGTCATACGGCTTTGCCTCGGACTTTTCGGCAGCAATATTCAATTCCCTATACCCGCTTTTCGCCTCGGCCAATTGTCGCCGCAGGTCTCCTACTTCACGGTTCAGGCTCTCTACCTTCTCCATCAAGTCCTTGTTTTGCATTTTTAAGAAAGAGGAAAGTTCGGTGGTGGACACAGACTCGACCGATGAAAGCATTTCGCCCTCACCGGTCAGAAGCCAACGGGCATTGAGATCCTTGTAAGTAAGTAGTATTTTCACAATATTATGTCCATTAAGGCTTTTGCCTTTTTTTCTTGCGTTCCCAATAATACCCGTGGAAAGTCCACACTGGACTGTTACTTGGTTGTCATTCAGTCCAGAATAAGCCATGTATTCACCTAATCTTTTTATAATTTCATTCTCCATCTCGAAAAAACACAATAAAAAACTTGCATATATTGTATATTCACAATATATTTGCGGCGGATATTTAATTTTCTCACAACAAATGTACAAAGAAATCACAACTAAAGCAATAGCGAAAAAGCGCTATTCATTCCGCAAGGGCTACCTCCAAGTGACTCTGAAAGACCGAGATGAGCTGCGCGAGGAGCTGAAACGCATCCTCCGCATCACGCAGAGGAGCTACTTCTACAGCGTCATGAACAGTGGCATCCTCGACATCAGCCTGCCACGGTATGAAGCCATAAACCAGGCGTTCGCACGCCGCAACATCACAGACGTATGGGACATCACGGAACTGCCGCAATCCTCACAGCCCGAGAGAGCCAAGTAGCCGAGCGCATCGCCTGGGGTGCTTCGCAGAAAGAAGTGGCCGACGACCTTGGGATATCACGCTACACAGTAGACAATACCCTGCGCAAGGTCTACGACAAGCTGCACATCGGCAAGATCAACGAGCTTTCCGCCTGGTGGTTCTGCACCACCTTCGGCATCAGCTTCGACCTTTCCCCACTGAAGCGCACCATCGGTGCAATCTGTCTGACCTGCCTGTTCATAGGTGGGGAGATGATGAACGACTGGCAGTTCTGCCGATACCGGGCAAGGAGAGCGAGGATAGAATGGATTGTAAAATTAAGAGATTAATGGCTGGCGGCTTGTGCCGCAAATTGGGTAGTGCGGCTATAACTTCGCACCGAGCCGGTTCGATTCCGGCAGCCGCCACAACCAAACCTCCACAGGCGATTGGGTCTCGCATGACAGCCCGTAAAGACGGGCACTTCCCATCCTGCGACCGGGCAGGCACGACGGAATTAAAGGCGTAGGACGTGCGGAGGTTCGATCCCTCCGATGGGAGCAACGATTTATCAACCTATTAATAACAAAGACATCATGATTACAATCGACAAGATCAACCCCCGCGGCTACGTCTCCATCAGCACGAACGATGGGCATAACCGCATTTGGATTCCTCGGCCCGACAAGGCCGGAGTCATGCACTGCAACTGCGGCTTTGGCCTGCGTGGCCACATGCCCTTTGTGGACGCTATCGACCAACTGGACTATGTGCATGTAGAGGAAGTGAAGCAGATAGACCAGGACTTCAGCTGCATCGTACTGGTGTGCGACGGCGAGCACAAAGGATGCCTCGCCCGATTGATGGAAGATATACCTAACTTAATGGAGGAGCACCTATGAGATATTTTATTGAAGAAGTGAAAATTCATAAAAGCGTTAACAAAAAAGGTAATGAACTACAAGCGTTCGTCATCCCGATGGAACTGCACTTGGTTGCAGACGAGCTTTCACTGGACGCGCTGAAAGCAGATATCAAGAACAAGGTAGAACAGTTGAATCAGACGTATTCCCGGGCAAGGGCATTGACGATGAACGAAAGCCGACAACTGCAAGGAAGAGTATGGTCTATATACGTTGAAGGAGACTATGACAAGAATGTCGCCCTAATATTTATCAAAGAAGTGCGTGGCATCTACCGTTTCAGCGAGAAGATGCATACATTGATTGGAGAGACGGAGGAACACTTATGATAGCGAAATTTGAGATAGAAGTCGGCCTGCTCGAAGCGTTCTGCGCCGAAGTGCAGGACAAGCACCTGCCCGTCCACATCCAACACGGCATGAAACGTGAGGATGAAAACGGCAGCGAAGTAGAGATTGCCGAATTCGAATATCCCGACTACTTCGACTTCAACGCGGCAATGAGCAGGGTTATGAATAATTTCTGTCACTTAATATAACTGGCTATGAACAAAGAAACAATCGAAAGAGCGGCATGGGAACATGCCGAAAGCATACCGCAATCGGATGAAAGAAAACAATATAGTATTGAGGACTTCAAAGCCGGTGCTTCGTGGCGCATCAACGCCGTGTGGCACGACGGGACGGTATCATGTCAGCCAAGGCGGAAAGCTCTCGTGATATTCAATAACGGGAATGCGGCAATCTACAGTGACTTGAGGGAGTTGTCGTATAAACGACTATGGGGCGAAGTGGAAAGGTTTGCTTACCTTGATGACCTTATTCCCGACAGAAAGGAGGCAACCAATGATTAGAAACGTTACAATTATGGCATTCCAGATGCGCTGTGACCGCTGCGGGAAGATACTTACAGATAATCATGGGGCTATTATGTACGAAGTCATACCTGCTCCGCTTGTGGAAGAAGCCCTCAAACAGAAGTGGGTTATAACGAATGGCGAAGAATATTGCCCTGATTGTGCTAAACTGAATAAAGAAAGGAGTGAACAATGAACAAAAGCATACAAAGAAAACAACGTGTCCGCATACTTGCGACAAACGAACTCGGCACCGTAACCGAGAAGTACTAATCAAACGCCAGGGAGAGCAACGCCCGCAGCCCTATTGCAACGTCGCCCTGGACAAGCAGCCCGACATCGAGCGGTGGTACTGGGCCAGCGAACTGGGCGATACGAAAGTGACAGCTCACGCCACCATCACCTGCGACACGCAAGAAGTCAACGTACAGATTACACACGATCACGAAAGCGGTGAGTATAGTATAGAAGTCACAGGAACACCCAAGAACTTGCGAGAACACAAAGGCTTAGATATGTTACTTACCGCAGCCATGCTCATCGGATTGGGTGCGAAATCAACCGACTTGATAGTGGCAGAGTAATCCGTCCTTGCCAACCCAATCCGTAACCGCTTCCTTTGTAGCCATGAATGACCTCACCCCATACCTTACCGACAGCGACGACTGGATAATACCCTGTGCCGAAAGCATGGGGTGGGACGCCCTGTCCGCCTACTACAACCGGGTGTTTCTCCGCCTGCTTCAGATGCCCAAAGGCGGACACTTGGTGGTGACGAAGATCGTGCGTCCTGACAACTACAAGCTATTCCTGCACTGTGTATGTACCGCCATCCGCGAATTGGAACACATGAGCGAAGACTCCTACTACATCGAGGACAAAGGAAAACTGATACTGAAAAGATAACCATACGCACTATGATAGACGAACGGACCATTGAACAAGTGCTCGACCGCGCCGACATCGTGGATGTCATTGGCCGATACGTCGAGCTGAAGAAGAAGGGGGCAGCCTACTGGGCGTGCTGCCCCATCCACCAAGAAAAAACACCCTCCTTCTACGTGAACCCCGCACGTGGCACGTGGCACTGCTTCGGTTGCGGTCACGGTGGCAACGCCATCGGCTTCCTCATGGAGCACGAGGCGATGACCTTCCCTGAAGCAGTCCGCCAACTGGGTAAACAGTACGGCATCGAAATCGAAGACAGACACCTTACCCCAGAACAAGAACAGGAACGGATGAAGCGCGAGAGCATGTTTCTCATCAACGAGAAGTGCGCCGAACACTTCCGCCAGAACATGCTGAAGCCCGAGCACAAAGGCGCACTGGACTACATCACCGGACGCTGGGGCAAGGAATATGTCGAAGAGATGGGCATCGGCTATGCTCCCGAATCGTGGGACGACCTGCTCAAGTTCGCCAAGTCCGCAGGCCTGTCCGTCGAGCTGATGAACGAGATGGGCCTGCTCAAGCGCAACGAAAAAGGCCACTACTACGACGGCTACCGTAACCGTGCCGTCATCCCCATACGCGACCGCTTCCGCCGCATCATCGGTTTCACGGCACGCGACATGAGCGGGCAGGCCGATGTGGCCAAGTACATGAACCCGCCCGAGAACGACATCTATCACAAACGAACCTCCATCTTCGGCATCGACATGGCCGTGCGCCAAGCGGCCAAAGAAGGCAAGTTCTACCTCGTGGAGGGCGCACCCGACGCCATGCAGCTGCAACGCATTCGGGTCAACAACGCCGTAGCACCATTGGGCACGGCTTGGACTGCCGAACACATGGAGCAGCTGAAGAAGTACGCACCCCGTGTCTGCTTCCTGCCCGATGCCGACCCGCCCAACCTGGAGCGGGGCGAGAAGTACGGGGCAGGCATCCGCGGCGTGCTGAAGAACGGTGAACTGGCCATGCGCTGCGGCCTCTCCGTGTCGGTCAAGGAGCTGCCATTAGGCGAGGATCACAGCAAACAAGACCCCGACAGCTACTGCACGAGCCGGCAGAAGTTTGACGCACTCAAAGAAGAGGACTTCATCACCTGGTTCGCCCACTATACCTTTATGGATGTGGAGACCACCGAGGAGCGCGGCGAAGCGGTCAACAAGGTCTGTGAGCTTTTGACTTTAGTCGACGACGAAGTCAAGGAGGGCATGTATGTCAAGGAGCTTTCCGCGAAAGGGTATGCTGACAAGACTGCATGGTCTTCAGCACTGAGACGATCCAAGAAGCTCGTCAAGGCGAAGCAGGTCATCAGCGAGAGCAAGAAGATAGACAGGGACCTGTACCAGAAGTACGGGTTCTACGAAGAGTTCAATTCCTACTTCGCCCTGGCGGGTGCCAGCGGTCAGCCGACGCAGTGGAGCAACTTCACCATGACACCGATGTTCCACATCAAGGACTCCATGTTGCCTAAGCGCCTGTACCGCATCAGGAACCAGAGCCGCCAAGAAGAGATCATCGAGATGAAACAAGAGGACTTGGTTTCACTCAACAAGTTCAAGCAAAAGGTCGAAGGTCTGGGCAATTACATTTGGCTGGCCACCGAAAAAGAGCTGACCAAGCTGAAGATGTTCCTCTACGAGCAGACCGAGACCGCACTAGAAGTGACCCAACTGGGCTGGCAGCGCCAAGGCTTCTTCGCCTTTGGCAACGGATGCTACGACGGTGAGTGGCACCAGGCGGACGAGTATGGCATCGTGCGGCTGAAGACGGGCAACTTCTACCTGCCCGGATGCAGCGTCATCTACCG
Source organism: uncultured Bacteroides sp. (assembly GCA_944319875.1). Lineage (GTDB taxonomy): Bacteria > Bacteroidota > Bacteroidia > Bacteroidales > Bacteroidaceae > Bacteroides. The sequence continues at coordinate 32,799 of CALUFR010000001.1, read as the reverse complement.
AGACGACGCCAAGCTCTTCCAGTTCGAGCGCCGCTTTGTCTACACCAATTATAACAACATCTCCCTGCGCTCGTTCGCAGACAAGCTGATTACCGTCTTTGGTGACAATGCCAAAGTGGGATTGTGCTTCCTGCTTGCCGCCATCTTCCGCGACATCATAGCGGGTCAGACCAAGAGCTTCCCCATCCTGAACCTCTTTGGCCCGAAAGGCAGCGGTAAGTCCGAACTGGGTCACTCCCTGATGTCGTTCTTCATCATCAAGAACACACCGCCCAACATACAGAACGCCACCATCGCCGCACTGGGTGATGCCGTAGCCCAATGCGCCAACGCCCTGGTGCACATCGACGAGTACAAGAACAGCATCGACCTCGACAAGCGCGAGTTCCTCAAAGGCTTGTGGGACGGAACCGGCCGCAGCCGCATGAACATGGATCGTGACAAGAAACGCGAGATAACCAGTGTGGACTGCGGGGTGATCCTCTCCGGTCAGGAGATGCCCACCATCGACATCGCCCTCTTCAGCCGACTCGTCTACCTCACCTTCACCAAGACGGAGTTCACCAACGAAGAGAAGCGGGCGTTCGATGACCTGAAGGCGGTACGCGACTTGGGTCTCTCACACCTCACCCTTCAGCTGCTTTCCCACCGTGCCCGCATGGAGGCAGGCTTCAGTGACAACTACCGCGCAGCGATGGAGGACTTGAACCTGCGGCTGAAGGGCGAGACGGTAGAAGACCGCATCCAACGCAACTGGGTCATCCCGTTGGCAGCCTTCCGCACGCTCGAAGCGGTCATAGACCTGCCTTTCTCCTACAACGAGCTGCTACAGATTTCCGTCGACGGCATCCTGCGACAGAACCGGGAGACGAAGAGCAACAACGAGCTGGCCAACTTCTGGAACGTGGTCAGCTACTTGCAACAGGATGGTGAAATCTTCTTGGAGTCGGACTTCCGCATCGACTACCTCGACCGTCTGAAGACCACCCGCAGCCGCGATATCCAATTCAAGACGCCACGCCCCATCCTCCGAATGCGAACCGACCGCATCTTTCCACTGTATAAGAAGTACAGCAAGCAGGTGGGAGATGCAGCCCTGCCCACCGAGTCGCTGAACTTCTACCTTGAGAACAGCCACGAATACCTGGGCGTGCAGAACAGCGTCCGGTTCAAGGTCATACAGAAAGGCATCGAGGTCACCAAAGAGGTGGACATGGGTGGCGGACAGAAACGTTTTTACAAACAGAGTGCCACCAAACAGGCGCTTTGCTTCGACTACAACGAATTGATGGCCAACTACAACATCAACCTCAACATAGAGATTGGGGTGGAGAATGACGATGATACGCAGGATGACCCCCCTGCAGAGAATACTGTTTTTCAGTTTTAAGTGTCTGTTTATCATAGTGGTAAGGTTGCCTCGGCCTGTGAAGGTCGGGGCTTTCTTTTGCGTTTTCACTTCGTTCTGTACGGGGCGAAAAACGCTTCTACACTTTCTACACTTTCTACAACGCTATTAATCAACAAGTTACATATAAAAACAAACGTCTACAACTTTCTACAATTGTCTACAAAACCCTACTTTTCTTCATTTCTTCTACAAACTGTCTACAGTGTAGACGTTTTTTTGTTTGATGTTTTTACTTCGCAAAAACGTATATCATTGTAACACAACGAATTACAATTTTGTAGAAGTTGTAGAAGTTGCAGAAGCGAAAATAGGTGTTGTGGAATCACAACGAAAATACGTCGCGAATATTGAATTAATTCAATAAATCCTGCTAAATTTGTAACATTAACCATTAACCATTAACCATTATCCATTAAAGAAATGAACCCGACCATCACCATAGACCTGCCTCCCCACCTGCACGATTACCTCTACCACGAGTTCGGCACGCCTCGCGGAGAGGATGCGGTGCAGGTCACCGCCGCCAACGACCTGGGCAAGCTCATCCAGTCGATGATCACCGTCAGTGACCGACCGCCCAAGCAGCCCGACAAGGAGAACCCCATCGTGCTGAAGCTGCCCATCCAGGAGTGGAACCACTTCATCTTTCAAGAGAACTTCATCTATATACCGGAGTGGAAGCAACGCATGCTGCGCGACTACATCGAGGCCAGCTACCGCATCCGTATCCGCGAGTACTTCGTGGCCGGCTACGAGAAAGGCTACTCCCAAGACCGCATCATCCGCGCCTTCCTCTTCGCCTACAACATCAAGTCGAATGCGATGAACTACGAGGCGGTGAAGAAGTATGATTACCGGGTTCGCAAGAAGATGGTCAAGGAGGTGAACAGAGACATCCAACTGAGCTTATTTCATTAACAAGGTTTAACTTATTAATTCGTAAGCGAAAATAGTCAAAATCAGTGTTTTAACTCTTAAATATTTAAGTAAAAAAATGAACCGCAACGACAAACGTTCCGCCATCTGCCGGTTGGACTTTCTTCCCATCGGCCAGGCGACAGTCAACAACCAACCGGGCAATTCGGCCATCCGGGTGCGAGGCTCGTTCAATCCGGTGCCCATCGCGTCCGGTGAGTTTCGGGAGACCGAAGAACAGGGTTCACCCGTAGAGCAGGAGCTTTCTGCGGTAGTAACAGACACAGGATCCGACCATTTGGCCGAAATCCGCAGTCTGTTTGACCAAGACGGACTGGTGCGGCTCACCTTCACCAACGGAGAGCAGCGCATCGTGGGCACCGATGATTTCCCGGTGCACGTCAACACCGAACTGAGCGGCACACCGCAGACGTTAACCCTCTCTTTCACACGCAACAGCCCCGAACCGGCTAAAAATTATTCGTCCTTTTAACACACTATGCCCATATATACCTTTGTGCTTGGTTATTAATAGGTATATAAATGGGTTTTTCTAATCTTTATAGCACGATCTGCCGCGGCAAGTGGTTCATCTCCTTCAGTGAAGTAGATGCCAACTTGCTGTTGGTGCATCGTCTGCTTTCACACGACGCTTCACTGGCTGACGGCAAGAGCATGTCCGAGACCGAACCGTTGCCGGTTATGATAGAGCACGAAGGCCGCATGATGAAGAGCGGCAATTCGTTCGCCGATGCGCCACAAGGCAGCACGGCTATCATTCCCGTTCACGGCACCATGCTCAAGTATGGCACGATGTGCAGTTACGGCACGACCGAGATAGCCGCCCTCGTTGAAGAAGCGGCAGATGCTAAGAACATTTCTTCGATACTTTTAGATATGGATTCAGGCGGTGGCAGTGTAGACGCCATCGCCCCACTCATTGACGCCATCCGTTCGGCGCAGTCCAAGCGCAAGGCCGTAGTAGCTTACTGCGATCTCTGCGCTTCGGCTGCCTACTACGTCGCCAGCTACTGCAACGAAATCGTGGCAGGCAACGACGTCTCTGCCGAACTGGGCAGCATCGGTGTAATGATGAGCTTCATGGACTACGCCAAGTACTACGAAGACTTGGGCATCAAGCAGCACACCATCTACTCCAACCTGTCGGACTACAAGAACGCTCCGTTCGAGGCCGCCAAGAAGGGCGACTACAATGCCATCCGTGACGAAGAGCTGGACCCGCTGGCCCGAGACTTCCAGGAGAACGTGAAACGCAATCGGGGCGCACGCTTGCAGCTCGACACCGAGGGGCTGCTTCGTGGCCGGATGTTCTACGCCCGCGATGCCGTCCGCGTGGGATTGGCCGACCGCATAGGATCGCTGACCGATGCAGTGACCCGCAGTCGGGAATTGTCGGCACAAATGGTTATTGACGATTATATTCACTCTAAATCTTAATTGGGTATGAATTTTGGAAAAGTTATGAGTTTGGTACTCTCGTACTTCGGGATTACGGCTTTTGCCAAGGACAAAGACGGCAAGTCCGTCCTGCTGTCCGCACAAGAAGCCGAGCTGAAAGAAAAGTACGGTGAGAAGTTTGTCGAGTCTTTCAAAAAGGACTTGGCAGAGTTTGAGAAAGACGGTGCGGCAGCTGAAGATGCCGTGACCGACGAAGTGAAGGCGCAGCTCGATGCCGAGCGCGAGAATAATGCGAAGCTCGTGGAGCGCATCAAGGCTCTCCAGGAGGCTGAAAAAGAAATGAAAGCCACCATCGAAAAGCTCAGCAAGGAGCCGGGCAACGAGGATGGCATTATGATTACAGGTGAGTTAACCAACGGTGAACAAATGGCACACAAGTTCCGTCCCGACATGTCACTGGACCACAACAAGTGGTTGGATGCCGCTTTCAAGGGCGCGGCCTACAGCGGCAACACGACCATCGACACGACCGAATTGCAGAGGGAGTTCGGCAAGTATGTCAACAGCGAACGCCTTCAAATCATGAAGGACCTGATGGGCACTACGGAGTCCATCAAGTACATGTCTACCATCGTGACGGACAAGACGGAAGTTCGCGCCCAGCAGGCCGCCATTGACAGCGTGCTGCAGCAGTTCGTGCCGTTCTGGACTCCGAAGTCCAAGAGCACGTTTACGCCGCTCACCATCAAGAATTTCAAGTGCAAAATCAACGTGCAGATCAAGCCGTCCGACATCATGGAGGACATTCTGGGCTACCTGTATGACGAGAACCTCGATCCGCAGGATATGCCCATCGTTCGCTACATCCTCTATCAACTCATCTTCCCGAAGTTGGCCGAGGAGCGCGAGCAGGCCTTGGCTGTGGGTGTGTTCAAAGAGAACACCTCCGCTACGTCAGACGGTGCGGCCGCCAGTGCGGCACTCGACTGCATGGACGGCTATGTGACCCAGCTGAAGGCGTTGAAGACTGCCAATAACGACAAGGTGACGTGGCTGCTCGACGGTGAGGAACTGTCCGACGCCACGCTGTTGGCACAGATCGATAAGGCGGTTGACCAGGTGAAACCGCTCTACCGCAACAAGACGATGTACATCCATGCCGACCCCGACCTGGTTATCAAGTACAGCCGCGCCTACCGTGAAAAGTACCCGTGGCTGAAGAACCAGGACGGCGAGAAGGTGAAGGTGGACTTCACCAACTTCACGTTCGCCCCGCTGGAGGGTATGCGTGGCACGAAGGTCTTCTTCATCACGCCGAAGGAAAACTTCAAGCACCTGATGTCGAAAGACCCGCAGCGGACTTCCATCCGCATGGAGACCAACCACTACAACGTGGACATCATGGCCGAGTGGTGGGAAGCCTGCGGTTTCTGGCTGGCCGAAGCCATCTTTGCCTACATCCCGCCCGAGGAAGAGGAAGAAAAAGAATCTTCCCAGGCAGGAGGTGTCTGAGAATACTGGGAGGGTGTGCTGAGCGCACCTTCCCATTAACCATTTTATCACTAACCATTAATCAATAGAATTATGGCAGAAGAAGCATACAATTTAGTTTCCGTACCCCGCAAGAACAACAACGCGGGCCGTGCGACCGGTAAGAAAGGCTACATCATCATCTTCCGGTGGGACGATGTAGCCACGTTCACCAAGGATGCCAAGGGCGTAAAGGTGACTGCCTTTGCCTTGGCTGAGGGCAAGAAGCCCATCGCCGTCTACTCGACACAGAGCACCATCAATATCTACGATACTGCCGAAGGTGATCCCGATGCACGTGGTTTCATCCATCACGTGGACTTCGAGCACCCGGGCAGTGAACTGGAGTGGAAGGAGTTCCTGAACAACAACGTCAACGAGAACTTGGGCGCCATCGTCATCAACTGTGCGGGCGATGACTGCAAGATTGCAGGCACACCCTGCACTCCGCTCTCCTTCTCGACGGCTGAGGGACAAGACAACAACGAGGCCAACAAGACCACTGTCAACCTGGCTTCCACCCTCCGCGGTGATACGTTGGGCGTAATCGCCAAGTCGCTCATTCCGGTGACCGACAACGATGAAATCAATACCATTCTTGGCCTGACCGGACAAGAATCCTCACAAGCAGGCGGCGTATGACAACGAAGAAGAAAACCCTGAATGAGCCTGTACCGGTGTCAGCTGAGCCGGTGCAGGCAATGGATAAGACCACTGAGAGCGATTGCCTCTCGGTGGTCATTCCGTATTGCAAAGAATATGCGCAAGGCAATGAGCTGCTCTTCGCTCTGCGCTCGTGGTACAAGTACGCCAAGTTCCCGTTCCGCATCGTCATCATCGGCGATAAGGAGGACTGGATGGACACGGAGAACCTGACGTTCATCGAATGCCCGAGAGAGTCGGACATTCCCAGTGTGGACACGCTGCACAAACTGTGGGTGGCGGTCAGCAATCCGGAAGTGACCGAACGGTTTATCTGGAGCAACGACGACATCTATCTCGTGAACCCGGTCAGCTACCCGCACATTGTCATACCAAAAGTGCTGGGCACGCTCAATCCCGCTGCTTACAACGGTCACTACCGCGCTGCGATGGAGCACACCATCGACATGCTGACCGAGGCGGGGCTGCCGTTGCTGAACTACGGCACGCATACCCCGGTGGTATTCAATAAGTCGAACCTTGGCGTGCTGTTGCCCGCTGATGACTTGCAAGCCAAGACCGGCGTGTTGTTCACGTCCGTCTACTTCAACCAGGTCAACACGGCGCACCCCGTCCGCCTGGACTGGCGCACCGACCCCTTCCTGCTTCCCGTAGTCAGCAAGTCACCCGATGAGCAGCTCGTCAACGAGCTGCTTCGTAACAAGGTCTTTATGAACAACGCCAAGAGCGGTTACAGCCCGTGGTTGGAATCCTTCCTCTCGCGTCGCTTGCCGGACAAATGCCCCTGCGAGCTATGAAGGTCAGCATCCTCTTCCGACTCCTCCGGGCGTGGCTTCAGGGACGAATTTCCCTTCTTAGACAAGCCGGGTTGCCCGATGGAGCTGGAGGCCTTGGCGAGCCGGAAGTTTACGAAGTACCGAGCCTACGTCAGGCTACACGCCAAGCTGCGCGACTGCTCTACCTTGGAGCAATGCGCCAGCGTGGCGGGCGAGCTGGTAGACAACTACATCGACAACCGCCTTATCTGGCAAGAACTGCACTGGTACCAGGAGCACGGCAGCATCCTCGGCAAGCATCCGGCCTTTGCGGAGTTCCGACGGCGCAAGGACTTGAACAACATGCCGGTGAAGGCGCTGGTCAGGAGGCAGCAGCAGGTGGAGATGAACATCTGGAGAGTGAAGAACGAGATGGCCAAGGGTGATAAGCCACACCTCGACGCCCAACGCCGCGAACGCTTGGCGGGCTACGAGAAGGAGCGGGCCGACATCCTGAGGCTATTGGAATAGTTCTATATGGATAAGTATTACTTTGACTTGAGAGAATTGCAACGTGAGATGGCGGACTCTTACCTCTATTCGCAGAGGTTCGAGTCCATCCTCACGTTCAAGCTGAACAACCTGAGAGAACTGTGTGGCCGCCTGCCCGAAGACAACGAGGCCTTCTTCATCGAGACGAAGAAGAGCTTCACCGCCTTCACCTTCATCGTCTATCTGATCAGGCACACAGGGCGGGTCAACCACCTCTACATCGCAACCTATTCCACCAATGAACGCATCATCAACGCGCTGCTGCGTTGGCGGGACAAAGGCGTGTTGGGCGACATCCACTTACACGTGTCAGAGACACTGAAGTTCCGCATGCCCAAGATCTTCGCCCGCCTGATGGAATTGCACCGAAGCGGTGTGATCACGCTCACCTACTCATGGAGCCACAAGAAAATCACTGCCTTGGACACGCCAATGGGGCAGTTCGTGGTAGAGGGCAGCGGCAATTACGGCGAGAATGCGATGGAAGAGCAATATGTGTTTTTGAAAAACAGAAAAGTCTATGAGTTCCGAAGTAACCGAATACAACAGATGGCGTGATGACCCCGACTGGATGGGACGCATCGACATCGACGAATACGAACGACTGGCGGGCATCGGCTACAGCCCCGGTCAGATTGCGATGTACTACAAGATACCGGAAAAGGACTTCATGTGGTATTTCCATCTCATCGGTTCACCGCTCAAGTATCACTACGAACGCGGCCAGCTCATGCAGCAGGCCAAAGAAGGCCTCTCGATGTCAGCGGCTGCCCAGACGGGTGAGAATGTCACCCAGGCGCAACGCTTCGACAAGTTCCGCAAGGCCATCGGCTACCGGAACTCCATCAGTAAGATATTCTTTGACGATATAGGATAGTATGTTTGACAAATCACACTTTGACACCCTGCAAGACTTCCTCGCCTCCGGCTGCACAATGGAGCTGACCGCCGAGGAACAGGAGTACTACAACGCTCTGTACGCACTGGTAGGCATCCACCGCAAGTACGGGAAGGACAATGCCATCTCCTTCCTGATGCACGAGCCGTTCAACGTCGAGAGAGGTAGGGCGCATCGGATGTATGCCGAAGCGCTCAACCTTTTCTACTTGAACGACACGGTAGAAAACGACGCCTACCGCAACATGATCTTCGACAACTTGCAGAAGGCGGCGTTAGCCGTATTGCAGAATGCCACGAGCTCCAAGGATATGGAGGTCTATGGCAACCTGCAAACTCAAGCGGCTAAAATCAAGCAGCTTGACAAGCCCGACCCCGTCCGTGTCAAGCAGCTTGACGAGAAGCCTGTCAAGTTCTACGACCTCGATCCGGCTTCGGTGGGATTGCCCAGTGCGAACCGCCACAGCCTCGCCCGGCAGATTGACCAGATGGACGATCTGCCCGAACGCGAGAAGGTGCGCCTGAAACGCGATGCCAACATAGAAGATATTGACTTTGAAGAAATGCTCGATGACACGCAAGAGAAAACTCAACATTTCGAATGAGGCGGGCGTCGAAGTGCGCTACGCCAACTGGATGGCACAGCTCATCGCCGTGATGCAGCCGTGGTCGCTCTACTGGATTGCGGGGCGTGCCTCGGCCAAGACGGTGCAGGTGCTGGCCGAACGGGTGCAGGAAGTCGCGCACGACTGTCCGGGCGCACCCTTCGCGTGGGTGGCGGACACGTACAGCGACTTGCACAAGAACGTCATTCCCTCGCTCATCGACGGTCTCTCGCTGCTGGGTTGGATGCCCGACACGCACTACGTCATCAACCAGGAACCACCGAAAGAGTGGCGGCAGCGCATGTACAACGTCTGCACGGACTGGAAGAACACGATGGTGTTCTACACCGGCTTCAACTTCACCTTCATCTCCCTGGACCGGGCCGCCATCGGTGCCGGTCGTTCCTATGTAGGGGTGTTCGGCGACGAGGTGAAGTATTTCCCCGAAGAGAAGTTCACCAACTTGCTGAAGGCCGTCCGTGGCTTCCGCGTCAAGTACGGTGATTCCGTCTGGTATCGCAGCCGTACCCTCACCACCGACATGCCCAACCCCAACCACTTGGGAGAATACGACTGGATCCTGAAGCTGGCCAAGCAGAACGACAAGCAGCGCATCCTGCTTGCCCTGCGTGCCGGCTTCGTCTACAACGATACCAAACGCGAATACGTCTCCCGCCTGCAGCAGTACGAACGGCTGAAGGCGGATGCACGGCTTCGCCCCGAATTGCGCACTCGGGTGGCTGAAGTCGAGCGGCTGATGCTGCTCGCCAAGCGCACCATGAAGCGGTGGGAGCAGCGATGGATCAAGGCACGCCGCGGCGTGTCGTTCTTCTTCATTTCCTCGTCCTATGTCAACGTGGACATTCTGGGCGAAGAATGGTTTAACGACGAGTTTGCCGAAGGACTGGAAGGCGCATCCTGCAACATTCTCTCGGTCATTCCTAAGCTCGAAGCCGCCCAGATGTTCTACTGCAACCTGTCGATGAAGAACTTCTATGCCGACGGCTTCCTGAACGACGTCATCGAGCAGCATCCTTTCGGGTGGGAACAGGACTGCACCGTACTTCGTTACCTCGACCCGGGCCGCCCATTAGAGGCGGGCATGGATGCGGGCAACATGCTCAGTATGGTCTTTGGCCAACAGAAAGGCCGGGAGATGCGCATCCTCAAAGAACTCTACACCCTGCCCCCGCAGAACGTGCGGGACCTGGCTGATAAGTTCCTGCTCTACTTCAAGCCCCACCGACGTAAGCTGCTGAAGCTCTACTACGACAGAAGCATGAACAACTACAAGCGTGTCAATACAGACATGGCCACGCAGATAAAGAAGGCCATTGAAGTAGATGCTGAAGGCAAGTCCACCGGATGGCGGGTACAGCTGATGTCCTTAGGCCAAGGCAACATCAGCAGCAACTTAGAGTACCGCTTCTTTATGGACTTGCTGCCCGGCCATCTCGAAGCTAAGCTCTACCGCCTGCTCATCGACCAGCACAACTGCCCCAACCTGAAGAGTGAGATGGAAGTGACCCGCACCAAGGCCAAGACCGACGAACGCACCAACACCACGCAGATTGTGAAAGAAAAGACAGGCGACAAGCTCCCCACCCACCGCCTCCCCAAGGAGAGCACCAACCTCACCGACGCACTGAAGTACTTCGTACTGCGTCCTGATGTCATCCGCATGTGGCAAAGCAAGGGTGCGGTCAGCAGTGCGGCCTACCTATAGACCTACCATTCATGTTGTATTTATAAGGTACTCAGCCCGATAGTCTGTGAGGATAGTCGGGCTTTTTTCATGGATTGCGCCCGCGCAGGGTGGGATTTCGCTACCTTGTAACGGCTTTTCATCACATTTCCGAGCCGTCCGACCGTCTGCAATCGCAACCTCCCGACGGCGCGGTTCGGGGGTAACTCCGTGGGCAACACGCAATTCTTGCGTGTTGGGAGGGTTTTCTAAGGATAAATCACCGCTTTACGATGATTTAAGCATGTTTTATAACATAAAAATCAACCTGATTTCAGAGGCTCACCGCCTGATGAACGGGCGGGCCGCAAAAAAATCGGGCGAAGCGCCCGTCTGTAGTTATCCGACATCCTTCAGGGGTACAGACGTTCGCTTCGCCCGATTTTTTTGCGCTACAAGGTAGAAAGCTCTCCGCTTTCTGTAAAAGTTAATCATTATCTCCGTTTCTCTTTCCGGCACTCCTTTTTGCCTATGCCATTGTCGGACGCAGCATGTCCGCCTTTTGAAGCCACAAAGGTATTGCAAGGGTCTGGCATGCAAGGCCGGGCGCTGTTCCGGCAAAAAAATCTCCACTCTACGAGTCGTATTCAGAGCCTGCGGTTTTGGCGGAAGCCTTGCCGAAAGCCATCCTCCTTGCCTTTGTGTGGCGGCATCAAAAGGCGAAACATACCGCGCGCGATAGGCGACGGAATAAAAAAAGTCGTTCCGGGAAACGGAGAGTTTAAAAGGCTCACACCCGACGGCTCCAGGTTCAAGAATAAATTAACAATTAAACAGATAGCGATATGAAAACGAAGAACATCCCCGAAACTTGGAAAAAACAGTGGTCAAAATTCATGGTTAGCTTTTTCGATTATTTGCCGACAAAATACGAAGCGAACAAACGAGAGTGGGCAGTTAGAAAGATGATATGGGACTTCAAGGACGGAAAACGCAGCGTGAAAGTAGCGGAACTTGTAGCAAAGAGAATGCGTGAACAGTTTGGCGCAGAAGTAGAAAACGTGACGTTGGTCTGCATCCCTGCAAGCTCAGCCGCCAAGACGGAAACACGCTACAAAGTGTTTGCCGAAGAAGTCGCACGGCTGACAGGCTGCAAGAACGGCAACAAAGGCGTGAAGATAGAGGGTGAACGGCTGGCCATCCACGAGACACGGACATCCAAGCGGTTGCAATCGGTGGAAGTAATCACGCTGAATAAGCGTTTTTTCAACGGGAAAAAGGTGCTTGTTTTTGACGACGTACTGACCCAAGGACACACATACGCCCGCTTTGCTTGCGAGCTTGAAAAGATGGGAGCGGAAGTGCTTGGCGGCTACTTCTTGGGTAAAACAATATGCGGATATAACAATTAATAGAATAGACAGATGAAAAGAACAAACAAAAATGCAGGTGTGCAGTTATCACTGTTTGAGAACGACTACAGAGACCGCACCAACAAAGAACTGATTGCAGAGCTGACCGATAACCCCGACCAAGTGGCGGAGGAGTGGGAGTGGAACTACAGTATGGAACGACTCTACAACTCCCTGACACCGAAGCACAGACGCATCGCAGCGGCAGCAGTGGAGCTATACAAGCGCAGAGAGATAGGCCGCAGCCGTTCGAAGTGCATCCGCACCAGTGAAGATATAGCCCGTATCATGCGGCCATTGTTAACGGACTTGGAAATAGAGGAATTTTGGTTGCTTCCGCTCAGTCATGGCGGTGGCGCCATGAAGCCGATACGCATCAGTACAGGCTCCATCGACCAGACTTCCGTAGATGTCCGCATCATCATGAGGAAATTGGTAGAAGTCAGTGCAACACAGTTTGCCGTGATACACAACCACCCCAGCGGCAACCGCTACACCGAGAACGACCGCACGACCTTGGGCAACTACAAGGTGAACCTGCCCGAAGGTCACACCTACGAGAGCTATGCCAAGTTCCTGCTTCAGACCATGCCGCCCTACCTGGCGGAGCATTACACCGCCAAGATAAAGAAGTTCCTGGCGTGGTGGGAGAAAGAGGGCGTGACGTCCATCCCGGACTATGCCGACATGCGCGACGAAGCGAAGCGTAAGGTGCCCAGCTGGCGGCGCATCTGCAAGGTGCTGCTGAAAAACGACTACTGGTGCAAAGGTCTGTCGTTCGCACAGACGAAGAGAGAACTGGAGAAACAAGTGGAAATGATAACCAGATATACCAACGAATTATGATAGAAGAGATAACCAAACAAGACCTGCCTTTCGATGAAAAGGTGAAAATATTCAACCAAGTGACGCAAGAACTGTATGACTGGCTGGGCGTCAACCACCCGTCACTGAACGTACAGCTGGTGCCGGCAGACAAGGTCATCGGCAACGACTACAACCCGAACCACGTGGCACCGCCGGAGATGAAGCTGCTAAAGCTGTCCATCAAGAAGGACGGTGTGACGATGCCGGTCGTGGTCTGTGACACGCCGGAAGACAAGAAGCACCCCTACACGGTGGTTGACGGTTTCCACCGCACGACCGTCATCCAACACGACAAGCAGATCAACGATAGTCTGCACGGCTATGTGCCGGTATCGAGGCTGAACAAGTCGCTCGAAGACCGCATCACGGCCACCGTGCGGCATAACATGGCGCGAGGCACACACCAGGTAGAACTTTCCGCCAAACTGGTGACGATGCTGAAGAAGCACAACTGGACGAACGCCCGCATCGGCATGGAGCTGGGCATGGACGCGGACGAAGTGTTGCGCCTGAAACAGATTACGGGATTGGCGGAAGCATTCAAGAACGAAGAATTCTCAAAAAGTTGGATATGATTACAGAACAGCAGAAACAGCAGTGCATCGCTCTCTACAAAGAAGGTGAATGCAGCATCAGGGAAATCATGAAGCGGACCGGTATCGGTTCTTCCCAATCCGTCTACCGCATTCTGGAGAAAGCGGGCGTCACCCTGCAACGCCCGAACGACACCCGCAGGGCGAGCATCACGTTCGACGAAGAAGCCTGGCGGATCATCGAACGGAAGCAGCCCCGCAACCTGTCGAAGTTCGTCTGCAAGGCTATTAAGCAGACGTACTAAAAACTGACATTTCTTCACTTGTTAGTAGATATTGCTTGTCTTTTCATAATTTATTCCCATCTTTGCGCATCAATATCTAAATAAATGGTAATATGAAGAAATGTATGTTTTTATTGCTGATGTTGATCAGCGTGAGCGTGATGGGGCAGGAGAAGCATAAAGTGTACTGTGAACTCTTGGGGCAGGGGAAAATATTCAGTACGAAAGTGAATGTGTCTATTGACTTCGGACAGGCGACCAGTATTTGGAGGCAGGAATTGGACCATTACCTCGTGGATGAGAACGGGGAGAAGATAAAGTTCAACTCTATGGTGGACGCGATGAACTATATGGGGCGCCTCGGTTGGGAGTTCGAGCAGGCGTATGTGGTCACCACCAACCAACAGAACGTGTACCACTGGCTGCTGAGCAAAGAGGTTTCCAGCGATGAAGAGATAATGGAAGGATTTACCACGAAGAAGCAATACAAGGAGGCGGAAGAACAGGCCGAAGAGTTGGAGACAGAGGCCGAAGAACCGGAAAAGCCTAAAAAGAAAAAACGGAGAGTCATCACCGATGACATCTACCAATAAATAAGAAAATGCGGGAACATTCTCCCGCCTTTTTTATTTCAGTATTTCCAACGTGCCAGTTTCTTCCGCTCCATCATAGGTGAGGCGGCAATATTGCAGAAAGTCGCGCCCGATAAGCGCCTTGCAGTCGTCGGCTTTAAGATCGGCGGCTACGGCGATGACGGGGAAGTACTCTTCTTTCCCGGGTATCTTGTAGATAAGCTGGTAAACTTCGGACACCGTGGTGAAGAGCGGAGTCTTGACAGGTGTGCTTTTATAAGGCGGGACACCTAATGCGGTGACGATGGAGCGGTCTATGGCACATGTCTTTGCACCGGTGTCTATCAGCGCCCGGACACGTACCATGGGTATCTCTTTCTTGGTGAATCCCTTTTCACGCAAAAATTCCAGAGGTGGCATAATGTCAACGTACATGTGCAAGCCTTCCTCGGCCATGTGGTCTGATATGAGTTCAATTTTCATAGAGCTTGAATCCGATGCGGATGGGTTTCTCATAGAGTTCCTTGATCATAAACCGGGCATTGTCGCCCCACGCCTTGAAGCCTTCCTTGAGTGCGTCAAAATCATTGAGCCACACGTCCAGTATTTCATCTCCCTTAATGACCACGAAGCCGCCAAGGGGATGCTCACGGCGCAGGCGGTCGAGGTTGTTGTAATAGGTTTCCAATTCCTTTTCAAACATAATCGAAAGTTTTTCCACAAAAATACAAATAATCCCTTTGCCATTCCAAATATTCTCCCCATATTTGCAGTGCCAAACTTAGCTGTTGCTCATGCAACACCGTCGAGCACCCGGATAGATGCTCAATACGAAATTGGGCTTTTTTTATGTCCATAGTTTTGCTCACCTTATGAATGAGGTGACCAAATCATATACGAAACTTACGGCTGTCTTTTCCCACATTATATTTAGCTCGACAGGGTTGAATGCAATGGTTAAGTTTGGCGACTTTCGGGAAACAGACAGCCGTTCGTGTATCCGCACGAGAACTTGCCTGTAACAGCCAAACTTAACCATTGTATTATGAACAAAAACTTAACCCTGGGCACGCCCGCCGTGCCTGCTCACCTCACGAATAAGGCGAGCAAAACATTCCGTGACCGACTCAACCGTGTGCTCCCCCAGGAGTGCCAAATCAAGACCGCACAGGATGCCTGGTACGCAGGTGCCATCGGTGCGCTCTGCGTCACTTTCATCTTTCCGCCCGCCGTGCTGGCGTTGGCGTACTGTGTGTTCCAAGCCAAGAAGAAAGGGGGTGAGCGATGAGAAGGGATGATACCTGTTTCGTTGTCAAGCTTATAGATACGGGTAACAAAGGATATAAGGAAGTGCTCTATTCCGTCTACACGAACGCGCTGAAAGGCGGCATCGAAGAGATGACCTTCAGCGAACTGATGGAGCTGTCCGAATATTTGTGCCGGTATGTCAAACGTGAGAAAGAGAAAGGAGGCGCACGATGAGCGAGACGAACGTGAACCTCACACCCGAAGTGGTGGAGACGATCTATGACCTGCAACAGCGGGATCAGGCCTCGATGCACGTGGACACCTTGCAAAAGATACTGACGGGCATCATCCGTGACGACATGGGCGACGAGAAGGAGCGGCTGGAACTGCTTGGCGCAGTGCTCTTCCTGCAAGACACGATGCGCTGCTTCATCCTGCCCGAAGAGAGGAAAGGAGGTGCGCAATGAACGACTGCCAACTGACCTACGAACTGAACGACATCGAAAACCTGTACTACCTGCTGAGCGTGGTACGGGAGATACAGGCGGAACAGGGGATGCGCCCTTTGGATATGACCTACCGCGGCTTCCTGCTGCGCTACGACAGCCTGGACTCCGCCGCCGTGCTGAAGGGGGCGATGACCGAAGAGGAATACATCGCACGCAACACCATCGCCATGCTTGACGGATAGAAGTTATTTAGGCGAAATATTTTTTGTGAAATAATCAAGAAAATATTTGCAGATAAACGAAAGTTTATCTACCTTTGTAGTGTCAATAAAAACAACGAGATATGGAAAATGAAATTAAGAAATTGGAACTGCACATCGTCCGGCTGGAACAGGCCATCCGGCAAGTGCAAAGGTTAAGGCAAATGGGAGTGGCCGACTCCAAGGTAGATGAAAAAATAGATGAATACCTGGACGGCATCCTGGAAGCGAAACGGAAAATTGAAGAACTGAAGAAACAGAAGTAGAACTCAAAGGGATGGAGGTTCGCCCCTCCATCCCCTAAAAAAATAAAGGATATGGAAAATAACAGCCTGAAAAAAGAACTGGAACAATTGAAGTGTGAACTGGGGTCACCGGCCTTTGACGAACACCTGGACCGGATGCAAGGTCTGTACACTTCTGATGAAGACAAGTCGCTGATCAATGAATGCGTGATGCAAATGTTGGATGGTATTGGCTCGGAATTGCAAGAAGTGAACAAAGAGCTGGAGACCATCCAAGCCGTGAAGGGTATTTCGGACATGATTTCATTCAAATACATAGCGGAGACGTATTTCAAGAAGTCAAAGGCTTGGTTTTCGCAACGATTGAATGGAAATACCGTACACGGAAAAGTGTGTCGTTTCAACGAGGATGAGCTTGCCACATTGCGGTTCGCCTTGCAAGACATCAGCAAGAAAATCGGTTCCCTTTCCATCTAAGGATTGTTTTTATTGACCCTGCCCGAATCTGGAACCTATGCGGGCTTATGGAGGCTTCCCCTATGGGAGGCCTCTTTTTTTATGTCCTTTTTTCAACACCCCCTCCACACTACCTTTGTACAGGTAATTCATAAGAAAATGGGAGCAAACGCAGAACGCATGGCCGGGTATGGCCGAAGAAACAGACGAGGCAGAGGTGAAGGCTACCCTATCGAGCTGTACATCGAGGGCGACACCGGACTCACCCAGCAATGGGAACGCCAACAGGACAAGGAGGCCGTGGCCGAGTTTAACCGCAAGGTGCGGGCTTGGGGGCAAACGGTGAACACCGCCCTTCAGACCAGCATCGGGAAGATGATCACCGAGGACAAGACCCTCTCCGCCTCGCTCCGGCAGAACTACCGCCACTGGGGCAAAGTGCCGCAAGCGGGGCAGGAGATCACCTCGATAGGTTTCGCTTTCGAGGAAGCCGGTCTCTACGTCCATCTCGGCGTAGGTCGTGGCTACAACCGAGAGGGTAGCGCAGTGGTCTCTACCAAAAAACACAATCGAGACGATATAAAACGACACCCGAAACCGTGGTTCGACCCCGTCGTTGAGAAGCACATCCCCGACTTGGAGAAAATCGTCACCGACTACTGCGGCGAGCTCTTCATCAACACCACACGCATATTAATCAATAGATAATGATGAAAAAGATAGGAAAATTCAGTTTCGTAGACACGGCCGCCGGACAGTACGCCATCCACATGGATTGGTCCGCCTCGATGTCGCAGTTCTTCGATCTGGGAGGCGAGAACTGGGACGGTGACCCCGTCAGTGTGGCGGGTGAGCGGGTCGTGCCTTGGGGCAAGGACAACAACCTGCCCAACGCCATCCGCAACCTGCTCGAACGCAACAACCTCGGCCCGGGCATCCTCGACCGAAAGACGGGGCTGCTCTACGGCCAAGGTCCTGCGCTCTACCGCGTGGCCATCGAGAACAACGAGCGGGTGCAGCAGTGGATAGATGATCCGGAGATACAGGAGTGGCTGGAGTCGTGGGACTACCGCGGCTTCGTGCGTGCCGCACTGGTGGAGTACACCCACCTGAACGGTGTGTTCGTCAAGTACCGCATGGGGCGCGGCGTGCGCATCGGGCGGCCTTGGGTTGTGGGCTTGGACTGCCTGCCGTCGGCCTTCTGCCGCTTAGTGTGGCCGGAGAACGACCGACGGATGCTCGAAGACGTGAACAGTGTGCTCGTGGGCGACTTCGACAGCTTCCGCAGCACCACCTTCCACAAGTTCCCGGTGTTCGACAAGTGGAACCCGTCGCAGCACGAGGCGGCCATCGGCTACCACTCCATGCGCAGCTTCGGACGCAACATGTACGCCATCTCCTGCTTCTACGGCTCTGTGCCCTGGCTGGAGAACGCCAACGACCTGCCCCGCATCATCCGACACCTGAACGAGAACATGATTGCGGCGGCCTACGTGGTACACAGTCCCGGCGCATACTGGGACGAAAAGCAACGCCTGCTCCAGGAACTGCACCCGGAATGGACGGACGAACAGATACAGCGGGAGATGTCGAAGCTGAAGGATGAACTCACGCAGACCATTGCCGACGTGATGGCGGGCAAGGCCAACGCCGGCAAGTTCTTCAGCTGCGTGGACTTCACCGACGACCAAGGCAAGCCCCAGTCGTGGAAAATCGAACCGATCGAGATGAACATCGACAAGTACATCGACGCGCAGACCAAGATAAGCCGCATTGCCGACTCATCGACCACGAGCGGCTTCGGCCTCAGTCCCGCCTTGTCGAACATCATCATCGACGGCAAGAGCGACAGCGGCAGTCAGATGCTCTACGCCCTGAAGATATTCTACGGTGCCGACACGCAGATTGCTGAAGACATCGCGCTCGAAGCCATCAACGACGCCATCCGCATCAACTTCCCCGAGAAGAAGGGCGTCTTCCTCGGCCTGTACCGCAAAGTAATCAACAAAGAAGATAACGTCAGCGCGGACGACCGGGCGACCAACCAAGTGTAATCAATGGATAATTGATAATGGATAATTGACAATTATGAGAAAAGAAAAGAATATTAGTTTCCCCGACTGCTGGGACGAACTGACCACCGATGAGTGGGTCTACCTGCTGCAACTTCGCTACGCCCTGCAGACCCACCGTGGCGTGTCGCTGCAAGACGTGCGCCGTGCCTGGTGCTTCTACGTCCTGAGCCACCGAGGCTACAAGTTCCACTACGACAAAGCGCTGCAGACTGACGACATGAACCTGATCGAGCAGCTGACCGAAACGCTGGACTGGATGTGGCTCATCGACGACGAAGAAGGCTGCATCGCCCTGCGCTTCAACACCACCAAGAACTTGTTCCCGAAATGGAAAAAACTCATCGGGCCGCAGAGCCACGGAGCCGACCTCACGTTTGGCGAGTTCCGTGCCGCCACCGCCGCGATGAACCTCTACACCCAAGACCACATGCCGAGCGACCTGTTGGCCTTGGTGGCCATCCTCTACCGCAAGCCGGGTGATTTCGGCAAGCGGCAGCCCTTCGACGTTGACCGCCTGCCCGAATACATGCGTGACGCCAAGGTGATGCCGCCTGAATTGCAGTGGGGCGTCTACGCCTGGTTCGCCTACTTCTGCGAGTACCTGCTGAAGGGCGCTTTCGTCATCGACGGCAACGAAGTGACCTTCGCCCCCGTCTTTGGCCGACGCGACCCGAACGCCCCCACGGCTTCCGGTCAAGACCTCGGCCTGAACAGCATCCTCTACACCGTAGCGGAGAGCGGCGTGTTCGGCACGGCGGACGACACCGACCGCACCCCACTTCTCCGCGTCCTGCTGAAGCTGCTCGACGACAAGCAGCGAGCCGACGAGATGCTGAAGCGAATCAAATCCAAGTAGTAATTCTTAATTCTTCATTCAAATGCTAATCGAATCATCCGAACAGCTCCGGCAACTGACCGGCAACTACTACGCCAACAACGACTTCACCAAGATACAGGGCGACATCGAGCAGGCCACTGAAGAACTGGCCGCATTGGTAGGCGAAGGCGTCATAGCCTTGGCCGAAAAGGCTGAAGACTCAGACCCCTTGCGCCTGAAGGTCCAACGCCCGATAGCCATTCTGGCCACCCTGCGTATGTATCAGAAGAACGACCTCAGTCACGAGGACGACGGTCGTAAGTTCAAGACCTCCACCGACGGCACCGACAAACTGCCGTGGGAGTGGCAGCTTGATCGCGACGATGCCATCCAGATGGAGAGTTACTACCGTTCGGTAGACCGGCTCATCGACTACCTGAACAAGGCACAGACAAAGGAGTGGACAGACACCCCGCTCTACCGCTCGATACAGCAGCTCATCGTGCGCAGCGGAGCGGACTTCGACCGCTACTTCCCCATCCAACGCAGCGAGCGGACGTACCTGCTCCTGGTACCGTTCATCCGCGAAGTGCAGGGGATGACCGTGCAGGACGCTTACGGACCGGGTTGGGACAAGCTGCTGACGGAGGACTTGGACACGTACTTGGACAAATCGGTGTCCAAGACAGAGTCCACCGCCCACTACGCCGCCTCGATGGCCGTCTGCCTCCTGGCGATGGCGACCGCCCTGACCCGCCTGCCGCTGAAGCTCCTGCCCTGCGGAGTGGTCCGCGGCTACCTGGCCGAGAGCGGCATGCGCGAGAGCGAACCCGCCAGTCTCGAAGACGTGCGCCGCGCCTCCGACTGGATGCGTGCCGACGCTGCCCGATGGCTCGACAAGATGAAGCGTGCCCGAGACGGCAGCACCCCCGACTACGAGCTACTGCCCAATAATGACCCAAGGAATAAGTATTGCAGGCTGTAACACACTACCTGAGAGATAGACAAATTAACCATTAATCATTAATCACTAACCATTATCGACGTGACCGTTATCCAAAGACCCCGAGAATACGAGTTCTGCGCCACGATGCAGGACTACATCATCGATACCGACGTGAGCATCACCTTCTCCATCCAGTACGGCGGGAAGGAGATACTCAACGAAGAATACGTGCCCGACGCCAACAACCAGGTGCGCATCCGCCGACTGGGTCAGTTCTGCGAACTGGCCTTGTGGGGCGTGTGGTGTGCCGGTGAATACCACTGGCAGACCGAAGCTGCGGGCACCTTCTCCTTCCTGTTCAACAACGTCAAGGACATGGACTGCGAAGTGATCTACTCCATGTTCCAGACACGCAAGAGCGCGGACGCCCCCGGCGTGCTGAGCGAAGTCATCCGCAAGGTGACCCGCCCCGGCGTGCCGGAGTTCGTCAGCGGCTACCCGCAGGCAGGCGGCTACATCCTGATGGGCACCCTGCCCGACGGCACCTCGAAGGAGAAGAATGTACAGTTCAGTGACTACCAGAGCAAGCTGTGTACCATCGAGGCCGACTACGAGCGGGCCTGTACGCTGCTCGCAGTGGAAGCCCTCGCCTCGTACAAGATCAGCCTGAACGGCGGCACGATGGAGTTCCTGGTAGACAACACGCACTATGCCGACAAGTGGGTGTTTCGCTTCAAGAACGTCTACGACATGCCGGAGACGCTGTGCTGCACCGGAGGCCTGACGGTCAACGGCAGCACCTCTGACGACACGTCGCTGATGTACGGTGTGGAGCGCAAGTTTGAGCTGACGAACACCGACGAGTACACCGTGAACAGCGGCGTCCTCTTCCTGCGCTCGGACTACAAGCTGTGGCACAACCTGCTCAACGCCCGCGAAGTGGAGATACTCTCCGGCACCGACTGGCTGCCCGTCATCATCACCAAACAGAAGCTGGAGCGCGACTTCCGGAAGTCTGTCCTCACGACCGTAGAGTTCAGCTTCCGCATGGCCGACCCGACACAGAACAATCTAATTGAATGAGATATGATAGAGATAAAGAGATTCCGTGAATGGCTCATCGAGCTGAAAGAGAAAGTAAACGCCATCGCTCCGGACATCCTGGAGATTGACAGCTTAGCCTTAGCCGTGCGTGAGGGTCACATGATCCGCAAGCTGAAAGACCGGCAGGGCATCATCCTCTGTGCCAAGTACCCCGACTGCACCACATCGGGCAACATCGACAACTACAGCGGTGACAACGACATCGTGCTGTTCCTGTTACAGAAAGTAGCGAGCGGCCAACAGACCGACGAGACCGAACTGACGCACTACGCCGACCTGCAGCAACTGATGCTCATCCTGCGTGATCAACTGATGAACACCTTCCAAGCCTGCGGAGGAATGCAGGTCACCAGCGATCTCACCATCGAATGGGAGTACGACATCTTCGGCGGCTGGAACGGTCTCTCCATCGGCTTCAAGCTCCAGGACTACGATTAACCATTCATCATTAACCATTAACCATTATCGACGTGACCGAACTATTCATAGACGGTGTAAACGTGGTTCTCCCCAAGAACTTCAGCGTGGCGGTGAAGCGTGAGAACCCCATGTTCACCAAGAATGGTGAATACACCTACGACATCACCCTTCAGCTCAGCAATCCGACCAACGCCAAGCTGTACGAGCACCTGAACCGCCTGAACTCCGTGACCGAAATCAAGACCAACCGCACCGCCATCCTGCGGGCCGATAACCGCGTCTACTGCAACGGCACGGAGGTCATCACGGGCTGGACAGACGACACGGTGAGCATACAGATAGCGTCCGGCAACTCCGAGCTGAACTACTTCATCGGTGCCGACAAGAAGATTGAGGTGCTGGAGATGGCCGACTATCATGAAAGCCTCTCTCCACTGAGTCAAATCGAATTGACTTATCCATCGGTGTACTACAACCTGGTGCCCGTTTACAACCAAGACACCGAGCAGATGTGCAATGCTTGGTTTTTTAACGGCAAGTCCACCACGCCAGTATGGTCTGACCTCTCGGTCGAGAGCCATCCGGAATGCCCGCAGCCCTACCTCTGTGGCTACATCAAGTGGGTGCTGCAAGCGTTGGGTTACGAACTGGTCAAGAATCAGCTGGAGGATACCGTGTTCAAAGACCTCTACATCTGTCATGCCAACGTCATCACGAACTGGAATCAAGTGCTGCGGGGATGGACGGTGCTGGATTTCCTGACGCAGATAGAGCAGCTCTTCGATATGGTGTTTGTGGTGGACAACAAAGCCAAAACAGCCGCCTTGCTGTTCCGTGGACGTTACTTGGCGGGAGCCAATACCGCTCACGTTAAGTGGGTGAGTGACGTCTACGAGGCAGAGACCGAAGACGAGCCGGACTTCGAAGACATGACGCAGGCTAATGTATCCTACAACTTGCCGGGTGACAGTGATTGGAAGTTCGCTCGACTGGAAGACCCGGTAAAGCAGGCGGCCAAGTATGAGACCATCCCCGACAGCTTCACACCGCAATCAATAAGTCGTGACCGTGTATTGGCTTGGTTCGAAGAAGACGAAGCACATCAGAACTCGCAAACCATCTACACCGACACGAAGTCCGAACGGCAGTACTTGTTCCAGGAGAAAGAGGATATGGGAGAAGGGCATAGCGATATCATCCGTTTCACGATGGTAGATCACTTCGCAGACCTGACACCGGATGAAGCCGTGACGGACGTAGAACTGGATATCACGCCCGTTACCTTGGCCGACGGCACGGTGCGTATGTTCCGAGGTATCAATGACCACCCCACATACACCTGCCAGCTGCCATCCGTGTCCGGTGGTGTGGACTACTTGGGCGAACAGATGGAGGCGTCCAACGTCAACCTGGTGACGATGATAGAAGAGGGTACATCTTCCGATTCTTCCACGGAGCTTCGCCTCGCCTTCTACAGTGGAATGTCGCGCCTTGGCACAATTAGTGAACAAGACGGCACGACATATAACTATGATTATCCCATCCCTTATACAGATGAATACATAAGAGCACCTTACAGGGATGACTCAGGCGGCAGCCCCATCTACCGCAAGTCCAATTCTGTAGGTGCATCCCTCCGCCTTCAGACGCTAAACGAACTCATCTACCAAACCAACTACGACATCGACTACAACCACGGCATCAAGCTCAGCAGCTACGACCCCAATGTCTACGACCCGATGGCCGTCTTCGAGATCCGCAACAAGCGCTACGTCTGCAAAGAGATAGAATACACTCTTGACGCCTACGGACGCAAAGGAGCCTGGACCGGCACCTTCTACCCCATCAAGCTCAGCGACACCGAAGCCGACGCCCGCTGGATATTGGCGGACGGCAAGTGGCGCGACGGCGGCGTGTGGCTCGACAACGGACGTTGGCTCGACAATTAACCATTGACCATTAACCATAAACCATAAAAAATCATGGCGATAAATATCAAGGATTTCCGCATGGCTATCCGCATCGACAATTCGGAAGCCAAAGCCAAGTTTGACGAGACCAAGCGGCAGCTCGAAGCGGTGACCGCCGAGATGGAGAAACTCAACAACGAAGGCAAGAAGAACACCAAGGAGTATCGGGAGCTGAAGAAGCAGCAGGATGCGCTGAACACCTCCCTCTACCGCCAACGACTGGAGGCAGGCCGTTCCGCCCTCACCTACAACGAGCTGCGCCAAGGAGCGAGCCGCCTGCGCCGTGCACTGAACGACCTGAAGCCGGGCACGGCAGAGTGGAAGCAATACCGCGAAGAACTGCGCCTGACCCAACAGCGGATGCGCGAACTGCAAGGCACAGCCTCCGAAACCCGCCTTTCCATCGGCAAGATTGCCGACGGCTTCAACCGCTACATGGGTCTGGCTGCAGGCGCCATCGCTTCCATCACCGGACTGACGCTCACCATGCGCCAATCCGTAGAGGAATACGCCAAGATGGAAGAAGCCGAGAGCCAGGTAATCAAGTACACCGGCATGACCCGAGACGAAGTGAAGCAACTTAACGAGGAGTTCAAAAACATGGACACACGTACTCCTCGCGAGGAATTGAACCGCCTGGCAGGCGAGGCCGGCAAGTTAGGCATCACGGGACGGGACAATGTGCGGGAGTTCGTCGAAGCCGCCGACATGATTAACGTCGCGTTGGGCGAGGACTTGGGCGAGGAAGCCGTGAACCAAATCGGCAAGCTCTCGCAGATGTTCGGTGACGAAAGCCGAAGCTTGAAGGACAACATGCTCGCCATCGGTTCTGCCGTGAACCAAGTCGCACAAAGCTCTTCCGCCTCCGAGCCGTACCTTGTATCCTTCACGGCACGCATGGGCGGTGTGGGCAAGCAGGCGAACTTGGCGGTGACGGATATCATGGGCTATGCGTCCGCACTCGACCAGAACATGCTTCGCTCCGAGATGGCAAGCACCGCTCTCTCCGGCCTTATCCTACGCCTGTACCAAGAACCCGCCAAGTACGCCAAACTGGCGCAAATGGATGTACAGCAATTCACCGAACTGATGCAGCGGGATGCCAATGCCGCCGTACTCGCGTTCCTGGAATCGCTCAGCAAGATGGGCGGAATGGCCAACATCGCCCCCGTGCTGAAGGAGATGTCGCTGACCGGTGCCGAAGCCGCCAGCGTCATCACCACCTTGGCCGGCAACATCGACCTGATCCGCAAGGAGCAGGCCAACGCCAACCAAGCCTTCCGAGAGGGCACAAGCATCGGCAAGGAATACAACGTGCAGAACAACACCGTGCAGGCGCAATTAGAGAAAGCCCGCAAGAGCTTCCAAGAAGTCCGCATCGAACTGGGCGAACGCCTGCAACCGGTGATGAAGAGCATGATCAGCTTCGGGAGCCTCACGGTCAAGGGGCTGCTCGAGCTGATACGGGTGTTTGATGAATATAAAGGAGTTATTATTGCCGCAACCTCCGCATTAGGCGGCTACATCGTAGCTGCGAATGCGGCTGTAGCATTGCAGAAGTTGCATACAATGTGGATTAATCGGCAGGTGATTGCTCAGAAAGCATTGAACTTGGTAACCAAATTAAGCCCTTGGGGATTGGTAGGAGCTGTGATTGGTGGTGCCACCGGCGCCTTGATATCGTTTCATCAGAAAACGAAAGACGTCACAATATCCATCAAGGATATGCAGAAAGAACTGGGCACTGAGCAAGTGCGTCTGGATAATCTTTTCACTTCGCTAAAAAACGCTAACGAGGGTACGCAGACCCGTCGTGATCTGATAAAGGCCATCAACGAACAATACGGCCAATACATGCCTTACCTCCTGGACGAGAAAAGCAGCTTGGATGAAATCGAAACAGCCTACAAGCACATCAATACTGAGCTGGCTAAGCAGGTCGCAATGAAGTACAAGCAGCAGGATATAGACGAACTGACCGAGAAAGAAGGTTCTCGACAGGTAGACAGCATCGAAGAAATGCGCCAATCCCTGCTGAAGATGACAGGTAGTCGTTCGCTTATCAACTCTATTATCGCAGATATCAAGCAGACGACATCTGAGTTTTACAACGCGGGTAGTCGTTGGCAAGATGCGTTTGCACAGGCATACCACAACATCCGTCATAAGTACTTCGGTGGTAGCTCCATCTCCAAATTCGCTGCGTCGGACTTGGAGGAGTACATCGAAAGTTACTATAACATGCAGCGTCAAATCAAAAAAATCAACGAGCAGTACGCCAACTGGGAAAATCCTTCGCCAAGCAATATACTTCCCGAAGTAGTAGTAACGGCACCTAAGAAAAAAACAGGTGACGGTGATAAACCCAATCCGACTGGCGACTCCGACTTCCAAGCCCGCCAATCCGCCCTCGAACAGCAGTACCGCACCGAAATCAACCTGCTCAAAGAAAAGTACCTCGAAGAGAAATTGACCCAAGAAGACTACCAGCAACAGATGTACCTTGCAGAAATCAACCACCTGGGAAAGATGTCATCCCTACAGAAGGAGTTCGGTAAAGACAACACCGATACGCAGGGGCAGATTATGGACAAGTTTATAGCCGAAGCCGACCGCCGCTACAAGGAGCAGCAGAAGCAAGAAGCCGACTGGGTCGATGAGCAAACGCAGATGATTGAGGATGCCAACAAGCAGATTGATGACTACCGCAAGGCCGAGCGAAGCAAAGGCCTGCACGACATCCGCACCTCCACCGATACCGAACAACAGAACCAAATCCTGCAAGCCTTGTACGATGCCGACCTGATCAGCTACAAAGAGTACCAGGAATGGAAAACCCGCATCGCCGAGCAAGCTGAAGAACGCCGGGATGAAATCACCAAGGCCTCCCTTCAGACCATCACCCAGGCATTCAGTGCCGCCAGTCAGTTGATGCAAGCCATGCAGGACGCTGAGATTAGCAAGGTGGAGCGCCGCTACGACAAGCAGATTGAGGCAGCCAAAAAAGCAGGCAAAGATACTACCAAACTCGAAGAGGAGAAGGAGGCAGCGGTCAACGAAGTCAAGAAGAAGTACGCCGACAAGCAGTTTGCCGCCAGCGTCCTGCAAGTGACCGCCACGACCGCCGTCACCGCGATGGAAGCCTACAAGGCAATGGCAGGCATCCCCATCGTGGGTCCGGCCTTGGGTGCAGCCGCCGCAGCCGCCGCTTTGGTAGCCGGTGCCGCCCAAATCGCCGTGGCCAAGCAGCAGCGCGACGAAGCCAAAGGCCTTTACACCGGCGGTTACTCCGACGACTACGTCCAAGGCTACACCAAGACCGGCAACCCCCGCGAGACCGCAGGCGTTATCCCCGTCCACAAAAACGAATTTGTCGCCAACCACGAGGCCGTGGCCAACCCCGCCGTGAAGCAGTTCCTCGACGTGTTCGACTTGGCGCAGAAGCGTGGCAGCATCCGGATGCTGAACACCACGCAGATCCTCGAACAAGTCCGACTGGGTAAGGGCAGATACCAGGGCGGGTACAGCAACGAAAACACGGGACTATCGCGCCCATCAGCGTCACTCTTAGCCGGTATGACCGCCGAGCAACGCTCCCAAGTGGTCGTCCTCCTGCAAGAAAACAACCGCCTGCTCACCATCCTCACCGAGAAAGAACTGGTCGTTGACCCCCGCAAAGTCCGTGACGGCATCAAACACGTGGAGCAACTGGAACGCAACATCAGCCGATAATTAACCATTAACCACTAACCATTAACCATTAAAACCGTGTCCTTTTTTCAGCCACCTGCCCAAGTTACCTTTGCCATTGTCAATTATCAATTATCAATTGTCAATTTAAAAAGTGACAGTGTACGAAGCCATAGACCAGATGCGGGAACTGAGCCGCCAGCGCATTCCCTTCAGCTTTTCCTTCATGAGCTACAGCATAGCCCGAAGGAAGAGCGAAGGTGTCGTGACGGTGCACCGAGCCCGGCTCAACAAGCAGAGCCGGAAAGAACGCAACCAGTACACCGACTACATGCTGAACTACACCGACCTGAGCACCGGAGAAACCGCCTCCTGCTGGCAGCCTCTCCTGCTCACCTTTAACGATAACGAACTGGAGCTGAAGTAATGGACTACGAATTTGAATCAATAGTACCTTGGAATGGGGCGAACGACACAGGCCGTGACGTCCGCCTGAAGTTGGATCGCAACTTCAAGCGAGTCGAGGCGAACTTTGAAGAGGTGTTAGAATATATGCAGAACCTGATCAAGGAGCTGCAGGACATCTACCTCCACAAAGACCGCGAGGACGCCACCACCTACCTGCTGAAGCTCTTGGGCGGTACGGTCATCGGCGGCTTGGCCAAATTCGGAGAGTTCATCACGGGCGTATCGGGCGGCATGATAGACAATCTCGGTCGGGCTGAATTGGAGAGCCTGTACCTGCGAAGCGAGCTGATAGTGCCTGCTATTAGGTACAACTACATGACCTACTACATGGGTTACAACCTGATTACTCCGGGTGGGGGATTGAAGGTGAAAGACTTCACGGATAACGGGGACGGCACGTGGACGGTGACGCCTGACCTCGAAGAAGGGATGCCCTGCGGCCAGTATGTGGATGATATTCTCCTTGGGTATTGGTACGACAAGGATGCCCAAAGTGGAGACTTTGCAGGGTTCAAGAAGGTTCAGTTCCGTGTGACTTCCGTGGATTACGATGCCAAGACGTTTGTCATGGCGCCACGTCCTGACTCAGGGTCAATTCCTTACAAGCAGATGAAGCTCGGCCAGACGGGCAACTTCACGAATACAAACCGTCAGACGTACATGATATTGGACGTGCGGGACGGGAACAACTGTATCACTTTTTATGACCATGCGAACACGTGGGACCCGGAACCCGCACAGGTGAAGTCGTGGTTCGGCAAGAAGAAAGGAATGACCGTGGGCGGCATCAACTGCGATACGTATTCTTCCGTGTTACAGAATGTCTTGTTAACGGGTCTGATATTCCAAATCGACGAAATCACCGGTCAGAGCGTGCGAGTGCCCATTGATAAAGGCGAATGGGTGGCGGGCACGTATGGGTATTACAACCGAGTATCGCATAACGGGGCATTATGGTTGAATGTCGATACGGACGGTACGACCGAAGAGCCGGGCACGGGAAGCGCTTGGCTGAAACAGGTCTCCGACGGTAAGGACGGCAGGGACTACGAGTATATCTACATTCGGAATAATTCTGTCGGTTTAGCCCCCGAAAAGCCCGAAAGCCCGCAGGAGGATGATTACATACCTGAAGGGTGGACGGATGACTTCCTTGGTGTGGATGCGGACCATCAAGTGGAATGGGGCTGCAAGCGTGTCAAAAGAGATGGCTCTTGGGGTGCGTGGAGTGACCCTGCTATTGTCTACCGTTGGTCTAAGGACGGTGAGAACGCTGTCTTGGCTGACCTCGACAACGAGATGGTGGGCTGTGCGCTGACCTCGGAGGGAGTGGCCGCCAAGGCGCAGAGCTGGACAACGAATGTCGGGATATGGTACGGCTATGAACAGTTGGAATTGAGCGAGCTGACCGCACAGGCGGCTTCGGGATTGACGGTGAATGCGAACAAGGACACGGGAGCGGTGACTATCTCCGTGGCGCAAGGGGTATCCTTGGCTGATACTAACGATGTGGTCTTGACCCTGAAGGCTCAGAAGAACGGGCAGAACTTCACGAGAACACTTACGTTCACCGTGACGGGAGTCAGGGCAGGAGCGAACGGTGCGGATGCGATTGTGTACAGCCTTGTGCCCTCGGTTTCAAGTGTGACCCGATACAAGGATGGTTCGTATAGCGTGACCTCTGTATCCTGCAAGCGGCAGAAAACCGTGGGCGGGTCTATATCTGATACCACAGACGGAGAGCTGAAGTACTCTTTGGACGGTGGGGCTGAACAGACGGCCAATAACGGGCAGGCTATCTCAACGACTACATTCAACAAGAGTATCAAGTTTTCGTTCTACGTCAACAGTCTGTTAGTGGATGTAGAGAGCATTCCCCTGCTGACGGACGGACAAGACGGAACAGACGGAACAGACGGCACGAGCATCGAAGCCGTGGGGCATTGGGAGTCAGCCAAGACGCCTTATGCCAAGGGTAAGTTGGTGAACTTCGGCAACGGTTCGTTTGTGTCCTTGGTTCAGACGAGCAACCCGCCTCTGCCCATCATGAGACTGTCTTCAGGGGCGTACATGCGCAAGGCGGACGGAGGATATATCTTGGCAGGACGGGCTGAGGACATGGCGGTCAACGCTGACTGGCGGATGATGTCATGGAATGAGGAGCCGGAAGCCTACTGGCTGGACTCTCCCGTCGGTGCGTTCAACTTCACGTCGACAGGCTCGCCTTCGCCTTCGTCGGTGCAGGTGACCTGCAAAAAGTCTCAGGGAGGCACGGTCAACGAGTGCTCGGACTTGTGGTTGGTTGTAAGACGATACAACGGCAGCTGGAACGTGGCGGTGTCTCCGCAGAGAGTCTCGAAGGTGGGTGTGGCGGCTGCGGCAGGCTACACGCAATACACGGTGCGAGCCTACAGGACTCAATCGGATGCCAATGCGTGGAACGACGCCTATGTGGCTGAGAAGGGTATCGGCATGGCGAAGGACGGGGCGGACGGTGCTCCCGGCGCACAGGGCATCATGGGAGCGTTTCCTTATGACCGTGGAGTGTTCAAGCAGGGTCAGTCCTATGTGTGGACGGAAGGCCGCAGGGATAAGATAATCTACATGTTCGAGAATACCTACTATAACTTCTTGGTGAAGAACTTCGGGGCGACCGTGACCGCTGCGCCTACCTCGGTTGCTGGTGACGACAACTGGGAGGCGATGCAGAAGTTCGAGAGCATCGTGACGGATACGTTCTTTGCGGACGGGGCGAATATCGGTGGGTTCCAGTTCAAGTTGCTGGGGTACGAGAATGGTGTGCCTTATGGGGTGATGCAGTCGCAGAACACGAACTCAGACGGGACGCCGATATTGTCAATGAATACAAAGACAGGCGAAATCAAGGCTTACAAGTTGGTTGCGGTAAATGCGAATATTAGCGGGACGGTGAATGCCACTGTGGGAAAGATTGGAGGACTTTATATCAGCGGTAGTATCCTGACAAACGCACACGTACCGGAAGAAGGCCCTACTACCTACGATAATGCCGCTGCGATTTTCATCAATAGTGAGAAAGGCAATTCGGCAGCTATAGGCAACGATGTTTTTGGATCGGCCCAAGAATTCAACTATGTAGCTCGCTTTGTTACCGAGGAAGAGCCAAGTACCTATGAAGGTAGCGTTAACTATGCGTTATATCTATCAGCCCATAACGCACAAATAAATTTTGCTTTCCATGGGAGGGGTAACGGGACACTTAATGGCATGATAGACGGTTATCGAGTGAACATACTATCCAGACTCGGAACTTATTTATATGGTATTGATTTAAGCAAAGGAAACAGGGTGATAGTAACAAACGCAATTGTGGCCAATGCGAAAGTCGTTCTGCCACACATCTCTAACATGCGTTCATCATTAGGAGCAGCAACCGGTGACTCTTTTGCCGTGCGCCTCACGGTGATGTGTGCAGCTTCACGATACAATATACGTCTTTACGGGCGCACCTCAGAAGTCACTGATCTTAACAGCACCGATTACCCCAACCTGCTCGATAGCAATCTGAATAGTGTAACCGGTGGCTACGAGATGGGGCAAGGAGACACATGCGAACTGATGCTCTGCTATAATGCAGACGGTGGCACATACTACGCTATGACAATATCGAGAACAACCTAACAACTATTTACAATATGGCAACACTGAACTTCAAACAAGTAAAGATGTACACAGGCGTGGCGAAGAAAGACTACCTGATACACGACCTGCGGGAGACGTTCGCAGACATCATCTACCGTAACTGTAACGGCATAGCCGCCTTGGAGCTGGCACGCAAGATATACAACTCTGACGGTGAGGCGGAGTATAACGAACGGGAAGTGCAGCTGATACACCAAGTGGCCAACCAATGCACACCGCAGTTTATCGACGGAGTGAACGAGATGCTTGACAAAGAGTAATAACAACAAAAAAACATAAGACTATGGCAACAACGAAGAAAACCGCACAAGCGGAAGAAATCAAGAAAGCAGAACAGGTAGTGAACGCAGAACAGGTAGAACAGGCTGAGAACACCGTAGCAGCCTCTGAGATAGCCCCTGCGGAAACGGTAGAGGAAGAGAAGGTAGAAACACCCTCAGCAAGTGTTAACCTCTCCCAAGCAGCAGGCTTCAAAGCCGTCGACGCTGACGGCAACGAACTTGGAATAGTCACCATGCAGGAGCTTCAGGACACCATCGCCTCGCAGGTATTGTCCGTGCTTTCCCAGCGTATGCAGGCCAACACCCTCGAACAGCCCGCCATGCTCGCAGCGACCGCTTCCGCTAAGGCGGCATCGGACGCTTTCGAGAACCAGTTGACGGAGGCATCGGACTTCCAATGGGTGAGAACGTTGGCGTCGGACGGGAGCTCGACGAGAGTAAATAAAGACAACTTCGCACAAGTTGTGGGAGCACTCCTCGGTACATTAATACGAATTTCTCAACCTGAAGATGCGAATAATCTTGGTATTGGCTGTTTTATTTGCGGAGCAACAAGCACCACAAAGAACCTACCAGACATCGCTTATGAA